>SLNX01000081.1 GCA_007132825.1 Bacteroidales bacterium
CGCGAAAACGGTCAGGGAAGTTCGTGAGATCATCGGGTTTAAAGCGTTTTAAGGGTCAATACATGCCTAAACATATCAATATAAAACACGAAAAGGAAAAAACCATACTAGTGGGGATCATCAGCGGGGGTGTTACCGAGGAAACAGTTGCCGAATACCTTGACGAGCTGGCTTTCCTGGTGGACACGGCCGGTGGGGTTGCCCTGAAGCGCTTCACCCAGAAGTTGGACCGACCAGATCCGGCCACCTTCATCGGCAAGGGGAAGGTTGAGGAGGTTCGCACCGCCGTTAAGGAACTGGAAGCTGACCTCGTGGTTTTCGACGACGAACTCACCGCTTCCCAGCTCCGCAACCTGGAAAAGGCACTGAAAGTGCGCATCATCGATCGCAGCAACCTTATCCTCGACATTTTTGCAATGCGCGCCCGTACGGCACACGCCCGTACGCAGGTGGAGCTGGCTCAATACCAGTATTTATTGCCGCGTCTGGCCGGTATGTGGACCCACCTCGAACGGCAGCGCGGTGGTATTGGGCTGAAGGGTCCGGGTGAAACGGAGATCGAAACCGACCGGCGGATCGTACGCGACAAGATCGCCCTGCTTAAGAAAAAGCTGAAGCAGATCGACAAACAGAAGGCCACACAACGTTCAAATCGCGGTAGCCTGGTGCGGGTCGCCCTGGTCGGTTATACCAACGTGGGAAAATCCACCATCATGAACATGCTGAGCAAAACAAACGTATTTGCCGAAGACAAGCTGTTTGCCACCCTCGACACCACCGTGCGCAAGGTGGTGATCGGCAATCTGCCGTTTCTGCTGTCCGACACGGTTGGGTTCATCAGGAAGCTGCCGCATCACCTTATCGAAAGCTTCAAATCCACACTCGACGAGGTGCGCGAATCCGACATCCTGGTGCATGTGGTCGACATCAGTCATCCCAACTTTGAAGAACAGATCGAAGTGGTGCAGCAAACACTGTCTGAGATCACCGGCGAAAACGACAAGCAAAGCATTATGGTATTCAACAAAATGGACAAATACCAATGGGTTGAGAAGGAGGAGGATGACCTGACCCCCGCCACACGCGAAAACATCAGCCTCGAAGAGATGAAGCAAACATGGATGGCAAGAATCAATCACCCTTGTATTTTCATTTCCGCCAAACACAAGGATAACATTGAGGCTTTTAGAAAGCTGCTGTATGATACCGTGGTGGAGATTCACAAGGAGCGGTATCCATACGACAACTTTTTGTATTAAGATTGAGGTTAAGGATGAGATTTGCACAAGCTATATTTCATTTCTAGACACAGGGCTTGACCTGTGTCCCAAAATATAATTTCCTCAAAGGAAAAAGAATACAGGATGAAGCAACGCACATACATATTCAGTCATTTTCTTGCCTTCGTGGTGCGGATGCTGTCGTATTTTCCGCTGCGAGTGCTTTACCTGCTGGCTAATGTGATCTATTTCCTGATGGCTTATGTTTTTGCATACCGCAAAAAGGTGATCCTGACCAACCTGCGCAATTCCTTCCCGGAAAAGTCGGAAAAGTTGATCCGGCGGATTGCCAAAGGCTTTTACCGCCACCTTGCCGATGTGATCGTGGAAACCATTAGTCTGTTGCGAATCTCCGACAAGGAGCTGAAGCGGCGCTGTCGCTTTTGCGAGGAATCGGAAAAACTGTTGCATCACTATTATGATCGCGGACAGTCGGTGATCGGGCTTCTCGGACACGTGGGCAACTGGGAATGGATCCCGCCCATTGTGACGCTTACCTTTCCCTTCCATGTCATTCCTGCCTATCGTCCGCTTAGGGACCTGGTATTCGACAAGCTGATGCTCAGGGTTCGCGGACGCCATTCCCACGACCTGGTGTCCAAATACCAGGTTGGTCGCGCCGTTATTCGTTACCGGAAGTCAGAGAAACCCTTTATCCTGGGGCTGATCTCTGACCAGACACCCCAACCCAAGGGGGCCATCTGGACCACCTTTTTGTCGCAGGATACTCCGGTAAACTCCGGTCCGGAAAAGCTGGCCCGCACCTTCGAAATGCCGGTGATTTTTGCTGCGCTTCGCAAAGAGCGACGCGGCCAATACGTTATGCACATCGAACGGCTCACCGATACACCCAATAAGCTGCCAGAAGGGGAACTGACAAGGCTTTTCATGCAACGGCTCGAAGGAGAGATCCGGGCCTGTCCGGAATACTGGCTGTGGTCGCACCGGCGCTGGAAATACAAGAGAGATTGATTTACGTTAAGGACTTGCCTTTACATAATTGCTTTTGATTCAAGCGTTGACCGAATTACCGGGGAACTGCCTGATTCATCTGTATCATGCTGCGGATGACATCGATAGCAACGGTGTTTTCGCCACCCTGGGGCACAATGATATCCGCATAGCGCTTGCTGCTTTCGATGAATTGAAGGTGCATCGGCTTTACAAACTTATCGTAATGGTCCAGCACTTCACTGAACGATCTGCCACGCTCTTCGATATCGCGACGTATGATGCGCATCAAACGGTCATCACCATCCGCATCCACGAAGATCTTGATGTCCATCCGCTCCCGCATCCTTGCGTTGGAAAGGATCAGGATCCCCTCTACGATCACCACTTCATGTGGCTCGGTGGGTATCGTCTCCTTTGCACGTGCACAGGTCAGGTAGGAGTAAATGGGCATGGGAATTGTTTTACCCTCACGCAGCATGTCGAGGTGCTTGACAAGCAGGTTGAACTCGATAGCACTGGGATGGTCAAAATTGATTTTTGCGCGTTCTTCCGCCGACAGGTGGCCGTTGTCTTTGTAGTAAGCGTCCTGAGAAATCACCGTAACACACTCGTCGGGCAGCTGTTCAACGATTTTTCGTACAACGGTAGATTTTCCTGAGCCGGAACCCCCGGCAATTCCGATAATTAGCATAGCCGTTTTTTTGAGGTAAAAATAATGATTCTTTTTGGATAAATGCAACCATAGAATCTTACCATCAGTTTATTTATCTTTGCGAAAAACAAAATTATGCCGCTGGAACACATTTTGCTTGTTTTTGTCGTCGGTATCATCACCGGGTTCATAAACACCCTGTC
>SLNX01000035.1 GCA_007132825.1 Bacteroidales bacterium
CAGCACGAGGATATTCTTGACAGACTCAACGAATGGAGTCTGATCGATTCAGCCGGTTACTCCCTGCCACAATATCCTGATCATGCCATTTTATTGCAAGACACCCTTAACACACGCATTGGCATTCAGTCAAACAGAATCTCGGCCTTCGTGCAGAACACATGGGAAATTCTCCGGCCGCATGGCCGCTTTGCTCTAACGGCTGGCATCAGGGGAAATTACTGGGACTTCAACAGACAGCTTCTCTTCAGTCCGCGCACTACGTTACTCTACAAACCGGAATGGCTTGAGCGCTGGACATTCAGAGCTTCCGCCGGAATGTATCATCAGCCACCCTTTTACCGTGAGTTGCGCAACATACAGGGACAACTCAACGCAGACATCAAAGCCCAGGAATCGATCCACCTGGTCCTCGGTTCAAGTTTCAATTTCACAGCCTGGGACAGGCCCTTTCAATATACTACAGAGGTTTATTACAAATTCCTGGATCAACTCATACCTTATGAGATCGATAATGTACGCATCCGATATCAGGCTGAAAACATATCAAAAGGCTATGCCAGGGGTATTGATATGAAAATCCATGGCGAGTTTGTTCCGGGTATAGACTCCTGGGCTGGTTTGTCGCTGATGCGCACCCGTGAAAAAATTGAGGACACATTTGTAACGGGGCCCGATGGCTTACTGGTACCTGCCGGATACATACCGAGACCCACAGATCAATTGTTCAGCTTCAGTATGTTTTTCCAGGACTTTCTGCCAAGAAACCCCTCTTACCAGGTAAACCTGGGATTCTTTTATGGCACAGGGCTCCCATTTTGGGCTCCAACCCGCGACCAACGCCGGGATACCGGACGCATGCCATCCTATCAGCGTGTGGACATTGGTTTCTCAAAACAATTAATTGGAGAAAATACCAGTTTTTCAGAGGGAAGCCCGTTCCGGCACTTTGAATCCATGTGGATCACTGCAGAAGTTTTTAACCTTCTGGAAATCAGCAATACTATCTCCTATTACTGGATTAAGGATGTGGAAAACCAGTTCTATGCCATCCCCAATTATCTCACATCCCGACTGATCAACCTGAAATTGATTGCAAGATTTTAAAGGCAACACTAATCTGACGTTTTGTCACGATACTGACATCCCCACCTTTGGCGCAAGGATAAACAAGTGCCATATTTTCCAAAATTTGTTGATAAACAGCTATGGCATAAAGATTGAACACGCATATGACAGCAGTTCGATAAATAAGCTATTAAATATAAAAAATACAGAAAAATGGGTAAAATAATTGGTATTGACTTAGGTACAACCAACTCTTGTGTTGCAGTAATGGAAGGAAATGAGCCGGTAGTAATTCCCAACAGTGAGGGACGCCGCACGACTCCTTCCATCGTTGCATTC
The DNA here is from genome assembly GCA_007132825.1 of Bacteroidales bacterium. Classification (GTDB taxonomy): domain Bacteria; phylum Bacteroidota; class Bacteroidia; order Bacteroidales; family UBA7960; genus PUPG01. The sequence continues at coordinate 1,408 of SLNX01000035.1, forward strand.
ACGGAAAATGGGGAGCGGAAGATCGGTGATCCTGCCAAACGGCAGGCCATCATAAACCCTGAAAAAACCATCTATTCAATCAAACGCTGGATGGGCGAAACCTACGAATCCGCGCAAAAAGAGCGCGAACGCGTCACATATAAAGTGGAAAAGGGGGATAACAAAACCCCGCGCGTAAAGATTGATGATCGCAGATATACACCACAGGAAATTTCTGCGATGGTGCTTCAGAAGATGAAAAAAACGGCTGAGGACTATCTAGGCCAGGAGGTTTCAGAAGCGGTGATCACCGTGCCTGCATATTTCAATGACTCGCAGCGTCAAGCCACCAAAGAGGCCGGTGAGATTGCTGGCCTTAAAGTGCGCCGCATTATCAATGAACCTACGGCGGCTTCACTGGCATACGGACTTGACAAGAAAGACAAGGATATGCGGATCGCAGTGTTTGACCTTGGAGGAGGAACATTTGACATCTCAATCCTGGAACTTGGTGATGGCGTATTTGAAGTGAAATCCACCAATGGTGACACACACCTTGGCGGCGACGACTTTGATGACATGATCATCAACTGGCTCGCTGATGAATTCCAGAAAGATGAAGGGATTGACCTCCGTAAAGACCCGATGGCTTTGCAGAGGCTTAAAGAGGCTGCAGAAAAGGCAAAGATCGAGCTTTCGAGCGTTACCTCTACAGAGATCAACCTGCCTTATATCATGCCTGTTGACGGTATACCGAAACACCTTGTAAGGACCTTAACGCGCAGTCAGTTTGAGAAGCTTACCGACAAACTGATACAAGCAACGCTTGAGCCGTGCAAAATAGCATTGAAAGAGGCCAAGATGCAGCCTTCCGATGTGGATGAGGTGATCCTTGTTGGTGGTTCAACACGTATTCCCGCCATTCAGGAGCTTGTTGAGAAATTCTTTGGAAAGAAGCCCTCAAAAGGTGTAAACCCTGATGAAGTGGTAGCCATCGGTGCAGCCATCCAGGGCGGGGTACTGACTGGCGAGATCAAGGATGTACTTTTGCTGGACGTTACACCTCTGTCTCTTGGAATTGAGACTCTTGGAGGCGTCATGACAAAGCTTATTGAAGCAAACACCACCATCCCCACCAAAAAGAATGAAACATTCTCAACAGCTGCAGATAATCAGACGTCTGTTGAAATCCACATTCTTCAGGGAGAAAGGCCCATGGCGAAAGATAACAGAACCATCGGACGGTTCCATCTCGATGGCATTCCACCGGCCCCAAGAGGCATCCCACAGATTGAGGTTACCTTTGACATTGATGCCAACGGAATTTTGAATGTCTCCGCCAAGGACAAGGCATCCGGGAAATCACAGAACATTCGGATTGAAGCTTCTTCCGGACTCAGTGAAGAGGAGATCAAAAAGATGAAAGCAGAGGCGGAAGCAAATGCGGAAAGCGATAAAAAACAGAAAGAGGAGATCGACAAGCTGAATGCAGCTGACAGCCTGATCTTCCAGACGGAGAAACAGCTGAAGGAGTTTGGAGAAAAGCTTCCGGCCGACAAAAAAGAGCCTATTGAAAAAGAACTGGAAGCGCTCAGGGAGGCCCATAAGAACAAAGACCTGGAAGCCATTGAAAAATCGATGGGTGCGCTGAATGCTGCATGGCAGGCTGCCAGCGCGGAAATGTATCAGAACACCCAGCAGCAAGGAGGAGATGCGCCCCAGGGAGAACCCGGAGCCGATCAGCAAAAATCAGAAAAAAAAGACGACAAGGATGACGACGTAACTGATGTGGACTTTGAAGAGGTTAAGTAAGCTCGATTCATAATTAAGAAAAAGGCTGTTCTGCAATGCAGACAGCCTTTTTCTTTTGGTTCATGATCGGCAGAGGAGGCAATACCCCAATTTGTTATATCAGTGCTTTTGCAGCCTCAAGTGCTTTTTGATAATCTGGCTCCTCGGCAACTTCCGGAACAACTTCAACATATTGTATCACATCTTGCTTGTCAATTACTACAATTGCCCTGGCAAGCAAGCCCAGTTCCTCAATGAGCAAACCATACTTTACACCAAAGTCTTTGTCTTTGTGATCGGAGACGGTAACAAGGTTTTCAATACCCTCGGCAGCACAAAACCGTTTCTGTGCAAAAGGAAGATCACAAGAGATCGTAATCACCTGAACATCTTTCAAAGCTGCTGCCTCCTCGTTAAATCGACGCGTTTGCTGAGCACAAATGTCTGTATCAACACTGGGGACAGATGAGATGATCCGAACCTGGTTGCTGTGCTCACTTAAACTATAAGGTTGAAGGTTATTATTGACCGCAAAAAAGTTTTTCGCAGCTTGTCCGGGCTTTGCCAAACGGCCCATAAGGGTAACTGGGTTACCTCCAAAGGTAACAAGGTCACTGTTTCTTTTCATAGCATTTTTGTTTTGATTTAAATAAGAAACAAGCTGCTTGTTAAAATGTTTAACCTTTTATTTTTTTCTGTCGAAAAACGGGTTTTTTGAAGTTGCGCTCAATGGTATACCATATACTATTTTATAATCTTTGCCAAGAAGCCCCATCTTTTGGGCAGCCATGCCGATCGTATACATAATGCGGTTATCCACCCGCATATCCATGGCTATGCTAACAGCAGAGCCAACGGCAATTCCCAGGTCGGTGGTATTGAAAGCGCAAGGGAAATCGGGTTCCTTGTCCTTCGACACACAATCGGGAAACCCGCATAATCCGCATACCTTCAAACCCAGCGATGCGATCTTCGTTCCTATTAATACAACGGCCTGGGCAGAGTTCAGGACATTCGCGGCATCGCGCTCGAAGATATGATAATCCTCCTTTTGACCTATGTCCCGCGAAGCTTTAGCCAATTCCTGGATGTCGTTTCCGGTGATGATGGACATTCCAAGGTTATTCACCCCACGCCCCTTCGGAGCAGTTCGGGCTGCCAGGATCATTTGCTTTGCCACATCAAGCAAAGCTTCATATTGCATCTCATTCTCGTTTATTACTGCCATTGTGTTAGATAGATTTAAGAAAAATCTGCAAATTTTGCAATGCTGCCTATGAAGTGAAGAGGCACCATTGTTTCTTCATTTCCCTCCTTGTTATTGACGATCATTAGTTCAACAGCACTTTTACCTGCTTGTAAAGGTTTTATGCCTGCATCATTGCGTTTCAGAAACATTAGCACATCAGACATTTCATTCAGAAATGAAGGGAGCATCCTTAAGAAATGGTCTGATTCCGGTTTCATCCCATTAACAGGCCCTGTTATCTGTGTAAAAAGCAACACAGGCAAATTGATGTCCCTGGCCATCTCCCTGAGCTTTCCCATAATCCCGGACAAGTGAACCGGTCGTTCCAGACTGCCTTCTGCTGAAGAAGTAAGCAATTCCAGGTAGTCGATGAAGATAATATCAACGGCATGCATCCTTTTTAACTGCTTTGCTTTCAATATCAGCGATTCAACCGATAATGCAGGTGTGTCGTCAATAAATATCTTTGCTTTGGCAATGTTGCTTAAAACCGAAAGCATGTGGTCTCGCTCACTGTCTTTAAAAGAATTGGAATGAAGCTTATCCAACGACATCCCGGTCTCACTTTCAATCAGTCGGTTGGTGATCTTGATATTGGATCGCTCGGAGGAAAAGATCGCAACGGAATAGTCGTCTTTAATCGCCATGTTATTGGACAACGACAATAAAAAAGCGGTTTTACCCATACCAGGTTTCACCGCGATCGTGTATAATTGTCCGTTCTTAAATCCGCCCAACTTTTTATCAAACTCTTTAAAGCCTGAAGGCACGTAACCGGATTTCAGTTTGTTGCCAAAATTTTTTCTGAGGGTCTGGTTTACCAGCTCACGTATGCTGGCAAACCCCAAACCCTCCGGCTGCTCTGTGATTTCTAACGTGTTTTTGTCCATAGCATCGGAGTTTATGTTAAGAAAAATTTGATTTTAATTCCTGAGAAAACTATCAGGTCGTGAATATAAACATTTTTTTTCAATCTGTCAATTGAACTTTTGTTAATATTTTTCGTTGAATGTGTAATTTGACGTCCCTGCTCCTTTAAAAGGCAAAATAACTAAACACTCATGAATATCGTCCGCTATTCCATCAATGATCTGGAGAAGCTTACCGGAATCAAGGCACATACCATCAGGATGTGGGAAAAGCGGTATGAAATTATATCTCCCGAGCGCACCCAGACAAATATCAGGTATTATGATAACGAAGACCTTAGGAAGCTGCTCAACATCAGCACACTAAACAAGCACGGGCACAAAATCTCAAAAATTGCCGGGATGGACGAAGAAACCATCAGGGAGAAGGTAATGGATATAAACGGGGCCAATGGGGATCATGACGTGATGATCAATAACCTCATTGTTTCCATGATCTCCTTTAGTGAGGAATCGTTTGAACATATCCTGAATTCCGCAATTCTGAAGTTTGGATTTGAGCAAACCGTCATAAAGGTATTGTACCCGTTTCTTGAAAAGATTGGCGTTCTATGGCAGGTAGGATCAGTCAATCCGGCACAGGAGCACTTCATTGTACACCTTATCCGGCAAAAAATGATCATTGCCATTGACGGTCAGAGAAAACCCTCTGTCGAAGGTTCAAAATCATTTCTGCTTTTTCTCCCTGAACAGGAATTTCACGAATTGGGTCTTTTATTTTACAGCTTCATCTTGAAGAAAAATGGCTATCATGTCATTTATCTGGGTCAGTCGGTACCGTTCTGTGACATCGAAGAGGTTGTCAGGGTAAGAAATACCGATTACCTCCTAACCTACTTCGTTGCCTCAATGAATAAACAGGAATTACCTGAATACATCCAAAAACTATCCTCCTCCTTCCCCGACAAAAAGATCTTCATTACAGGTCAGCAAGTTCGTGATGAATCCTTGAACCTTCCGGACAACATCATACTTGTCAAAAACACCGAAGAGCTTAAGAATCACCTAAAAGATTAAGCAATAATCAACAATCAATAATTAAAAATATAATCGATAATTGATAATCAATAATTGATAATCGATAATTGATTTAACAATATTTGAACAGTCCAATAGGGTATTTGTGCATCTTTTTACTTATTTTTATTCCACTAAATACATTTTAAACGTCGCTAAACAATCTTTTTGCTATATTAATTTTGTTAAAAAGTTTAAAAAAATTTGGAGTCTATGTTTTTTTGTTTAAATTTGCTATAACATTATTAAACAACAATAAAAACCATTGACTCATGACAGCACTAGAATTCAACTACAAGCTTATGGGGCTGCAAAACAATCTGAAGTATTTTGCCTACACCCTAACTTCCAATTATGAAGATGCACAGGACCTGGTGCAGGAGACCTATCTGAAGGCTTTGACCAACAGGGATAAGTTTACAGATAATACCAACCTGAAGGCATGGACTTTCACCATCATGAAAAACACTTTCATTAACAACTACAGACAAAATGTACGCAACAATACGATTGTGGACAAAACTGACGATCTGTATTTTCTCAATCTGTCGAAGGAAAGCAGCATTGGACTCCCGGACTCAGACTACTCTGTGAAGGAGATACAAAAAGTGATATCAAGTGTTACTCCAGAGCAACGAAAGCCTTTCGAGATGTATAATCAGGGTTATAAGTACAAAGAGATCGCTGATGAACTAGGCCTGTCAATTGGCACAGTGAAAAGCCGTATTTTCTTTACACGTAAAAAGTTAATGGAAGCTCTTAAAGAGCAGTAAATACTGTCAACAGATCACACTATATATTTTCCCTTTCCTTTTGCGCAGTGTTCGAATGATCACTGCGCTTTTTTATTCTTTGAAAAATAATTCATACTCAGGAGCCGACTTACCTTTCAGATGGTGGATCCCTTTAGGTACAGCTTCCCGAATGAAAAAATTTCCCTTACATTTGCACCGAAATTGCCTGCAAAGTTTGTCATCATGCGTGTATTTAAATTTGGCGGTGCTTCTGTAAAAGATGCTGATTCGGTAAGAAATGTGGTCCGGATCATCAGGGAATATCATGGCAACACTCCCCTGGTTTTGGTTATTTCGGCAATGGGAAAAACAACCAATGCACTGGAACAGCTTTGCAGCCTTTTCATGGAGGGGAAACACGAAGAGATGCTGCAAATCTTTGAGCTCATTAAAAGCATGCACCTTGGAATCGCAAATGATTTATTTGAAAAAAAATCTGACCCTGTTTTCAACATCCTTGAACAATCCTTCTATCAGCTCTATTATTACATAAGTGAAGCACCTGGGAAGAGTTACAATTATGAATATGACCGCATTGTTTCTGTCGGAGAAATCGTTTCAACCCAGATTGTAAGTGCATATCTCCAGGAATGCGGGCTTAGCAACCGGCTTTTCCCGGCCCAAAAGCTGGTAATCACCGATGCACACTTTCGTGATGCACAGGTTGACTGGATTGTTTCTTCACGTGCCATACAGGAACAACTGACACCTTTCCTGCAACAGAAACATGATCCTGAAACTCCACCTTTGGTTGTCACACAGGGCTTCCTTGGAGGTACGCCGCAAGGGTTTACCACAACCCTTGGCAGGGAGGGATCGGATTATACGGCCGCAATCATTGCTTACGCACTTCAGGCTCAGGAGGTTGTTATCTGGAAAGATGTTCCGGGACTTTTGAATGCAGATCCAAAAATTTTTGACAACACACTGCTATTACGCAACATTTCTTACCAGGAAGCGATAGAGCTGGCTTACTATGGCGCCACCGTCATCCATCCAAAAACACTTAAGCCGCTGCTAAGTAAAAGTATACCATTGAAGGTAAAGTCATTTTTCAAGCCTGAGTTACCCGGGTCACTGATTAATGAAAGAATGGACATGGACAAGTTGACACCATCTTATATTTTCAAGTTTAACCAGGTGTTGGCATCCATCTTTCCAAAAGATTTCAGTTTCATTGCTGAGCACAACCTGGCCAGAATCTTTGCCGATTTTGCCAGGCACAATGTAAAAATTAACCTGATGCAAAGCACTGCATTAAGCTTTTCGGTCTGCTTTGACATGGACAGGGTAAAAACCCCGGCCTTGCTTCGCGACTTGAAAAAAAACTTCAATGTAAAACACAACACCGAAATGGAACTGATTACCGTGAGGCATTATGAAAAAGCCGGAATTGAGGATCTGTTAAAAGGCAGGGAAGTGCTAATGGAACAAAAAAGCCGGACCACATTGCAAATGGTAGTTAAGTCATTTTGAATACAGAACATTTCTTTAGATCGCAGGCTCAATTTCCTGCACGTTCTTCAAAAGACCTCAAAAAGGAACTGTCGACATTCTGACAACCACTTCCCACTTTATCTGTTGTAAACTCTGTATAATAATGGGGATTTAACTGCGGATCTCCTGAATACTTAACAGGAATTTGAAGTCTTTGACCCGCAATCAGGCCACCTTGACTTCCAAAACGCCCGGTATTGGGCGGATGATTTCTTATAAACCATGAACAAACGCTAAATTGTGAATAGATCCTTCCCCATGTATCCCCACTTCTAACCGTATAGGAAATATCCTGAGGCAAAGCAACAGGTTCAACAACCTCTTGAGAAAACTCTTCAGCAACCTCTTCAGGAACATGAACAGCTTCTTCCGGACCGGCTTCATGTGTTGGAATGGAGATAGAAACAGGAGGATGGGGATCATAGATAAAAAGATCATAAACAAAATAAAGGACAGCAAGCAGCCCCAGCACTGCAAAAATCATTTTCAAATAGCCAACGGGGGTATTTTTCCAATTGAGTTTTGTGTGCTTTTCATCAACTTCTTTCTTTTGTTGAACTTGCAGTGGATCCTGATCATTCTTATCTGTTGACAGGATTCTTTCTGTGTGACTAACAGCATGAAAACGCAATATGATCAAAGCACCCGATTGCGGATCCGTGTCAGGATAAGTATGGCGGAGAATTCGGGTCACCTTTGTTTGTAAGGGCATGGAGTCTTTCAGGATTCGTTTTGTTGCCCTGGTATGGATGCATTTACCCACATTACCAGCAGAAAGGATCAGTGTGTCACCATTTACAGGCTTCAGTGCATCCTCATAATTTGACAGGGGTTCAATTATCGGTTTTTCTCCAAGAAAGGCTCTTTTTGCTTTCTGATCCGGATCATCTTTTGTGCCGGTTACAGTATGCTTTTCATCCCAGGTGAGCCAATGTATCCGTTTGCCAGTGAACAAATACAATCCCACGTCTCCAATCCAGGAATAAAATACCTGCTCATCACTGTATAGCAAACACAGACAGCTAACACCCCTGGTTGCTCCCCCCCCCTTGTTATAATGCTGATAAACATACCCGCTTGTATAGATCAGTGCGTTTCTGGTAACATCCGCGTTACGCTCATCCGGTTCATGCTCCATGTAATAGCGGACCCGTTGCAATACAACATCACATAGTTCCGACGGCTGACCCTTTGGGCAACCATGGTCGGTAACCACTAAAAATACGTGGCCGCGTGACGTTTCAAATGAATCCTGATAATGAACACCAGCACTTTCGGATTTGCACGGTTCACTGTGTGCAGCATATTCAAATGTATTGAACTTTTTTGTGGTCATGATACACAGGGTTTGTTTCATGTAAGAACAAAAATACGTCCTTTTCAAATAATAAAAAAAACAGCATGCATTCAGGATACTTTACAAAGCAACACCGGCCTGTTTGGCGATCCTGACAAAAGTTGCCACATCAAGGCGCTCGGGACGTTCACCCGACAGGTGATCCGGCAATCCCTTCCAATTAACCTGCATCCCTTTCAGTGAATTGCGCAAAGTTTTTCTCCGCTGGTTAAATGCAGTTTTGACTGTAGTAAAAAACAATTTCTCATCACAATCAAGATGCACATTCTCTTTTCTCATGCACCGGATAACGGATGACTTAACCTTCGGAGGGGGAATAAAAACATGCGGTTCAACATCAAACAACAATTTCACATCATAAAATGCCTGCATTAAAACACTAAGGATCCCATACTCTTTATTCCCGGGGGGAGCAGCAATCCTCCGGGCTACCTCTTTCTGGAACATTCCCACAACCTCAGGCACTCTATCACGCATTTTCAATACGTGAAACAGAATCTGTGTGGAAATATTGTAGGGGAAGTTGCCAATAATGGCAAAAGGTGTCAGACCAAAGTAAGTTTCAGGTGCAAACTTCAGGAAATCACCATGGATGATTTGTTCTTTCAATTCAGGATATGTTTCCTGTAAGTATTTTACAGAATCCCTGTCCAGTTCGATACCATGCCATTTGATTCCTTTTTGGTTTACCAAAAACCGGGTAAGCATACCTGTCCCCGGTCCAATTTCAAGCACATGCTGCCATCCTTCTGAGGCTGATAAACTATTGGCAATTTTACAGGCAATGTTTGGATCAGCAAGGAAATGCTGTCCTAACGATTTTTTTGCTTGTACATAATGTGCCACAAAAGTTTGATTAATTGATCACATCTCCCCGCAGGGTACGGAAACGGTTGCGTGCAGTAATCACATGAACGCTGCCGGGATAGTTAAGCATAATGTCCTGGTAAAGAGACATCGCTTTATCATTTTGCTGAAAATAGTACTGTTGCAATTCTGCTCTCCTGAAGAGTGCTTCATCGGCAAGCACACCATTGGGATACGTTTTCACAATTTTTTCAAGCAAACTGTCTGCTGCAACATAGTCATTAGTCTTATACATGATCTCTGCATGGGCAAACAGTATGTCATCATTGATCTGGTGACCCTGGAAACGTTTCGCAATGGAGTCAAGAATTTCGATGGCTTCAGTAAAGCGGTTCATAAAGATATGTTGCTCTGCACGCGCAAACATCTTTAGTGGTTCGGTATTGCCATCCTGACCAATATTATCCTGAATTCTTAAAGACAAGCGCATGGCGTCGTTTGCTATCAAACGGGAGGTGCCTGCCTTCAGGATGTCGAGTTGTGCTTTGGCCCAATCAAATTCCCCTATAAAATAGGATAATCTCGCATTTTTGAATTTCGCTTCATGGGCCAATGGATCATCACGAAACATCCTGTCAACCTGTGCATAAAGCAGGGTGGCATCCCATACTTCGCCGGTATACAAAAGAATGTCGGCCAGTTCAACCTGGCAGGTTCCCTTTACGCGATTGGATATGCCACGCATGTCGATGATGCTCTGAAGCAGATTAATGGCTTCATCTGTTTTCCCCAGATAAAACGCCTGGAGGTTAGCCAGGTTTCTTACAAGTTGTACGGTATTCGCGCGTATGCCAATTTCATCAATAGCCCGGATATATTCCTGCTCGATTTCTATCAGGTCTGTAAGCTCAAAATCATAATCTTCTGTTACTGAAAGAAAGCGGACATTCAGATAGCCCACTAGGGCATTCAAATAGTTCCGGTTCTCATCACCCAAATTCAATATGTATTGATAAGCTTCACGGGCAACTGAGTAGTTGCGGTTTCGTACACTTAGCTCGGCCACCTCAAGCACTTGTTTTCCTTCCTG
>SLNX01000047.1 GCA_007132825.1 Bacteroidales bacterium
AGAAAAATGAAGGAAATGTTTGCTGAAAAAGGCTGGGGAGACCCCAGTTTCCTGCAAGACATAGGAATGGAGAACAAAGGACTTGAGTATTCTCAGTATGTTTCAAAGGAGTCTCTCGCCCAGCAAGGTGGCTATGCAATGACCAACAAAGGGCCTCAGCACGACGAAGCATGGCTGATATTCATGGATATGGTGAACAACCAGCTTCCAAGCTTTGAAGACAAAGCAGACGCCCTTCATTACATGCCGATGTTCCGTACCTGGTTCGGACTTCAGGGACTGTGTAAGCTTTGCTGGAACGATGTTGTTCCGGAGAGCAATGCGGAAGCAGATGAACCGCATAAAATTCCTGAGCACGTTGACAATTATGTTGCTATTTACGAAGGGGTTACCGGAAAACCGTTTGACAAGGAGGAACTGATCCGTCAGAGTGAGCGTGTATATAACTTCCAGCGCGTTTTTAACCTGCGTCGCGGTTACGGAAAGCGGATCCATGATGCGCAGCCATACAGGGCAGCCGGTCCTGTTACTGTGGAAGAATACGAATCACGCGCAGAGCGGTATGATAAGCAGTTGAAAGAGGATGTAGGCTTTGATCCCGAAGGAAAATCAACTGAGGAAAAGATGACTGTGTTGCGCAAATATCGTGAAGATCGTTATGAGCAACTGACAGACGCCGTTTACAAGAGACGTGGTTGGACCATGGACGGTGTTCCTACCATCGAACATCTGAAAGATCTGGGAATGGATCTTCCCGAGGTGATTGAAGTGGTTCAGCAACATCTGAACTAAAAATCAAAATCGTCATATAACAGGCTTCTCTGGCTCTAAGGTCGGAGAGGCCTTTTTTTGAAAGTCTCCGGTAAGATGTGGTTTTTGGTTTTTTTAAAACACTGCTATCCATATTTTTCATACTTTTGCAAATTAAATCAAAACAGCTTGAGATGCACCCAGATCCGGAAAAATTTACTGTAGAAGGATTAACATACGACGATGTATTGTTGATACCTGCCCATTCAGAGGTACTCCCTCGCCAGGTTGATATCTCCACATTTTTTTCCCGAAACATTCGGCTGAACATCCCTGTTGTGTCGGCTGCCATGGATACCGTAACTGAGTCACGAATGGCAATTTCGATGGCACAGGAAGGGGGAATTGGCGTACTGCACAAAAATATGTGCATTGCAGACCAGGCCTTGAAAGTGCGAAAGGTGAAGCGTTCAGAAAACGGAATGATCATAGACCCGGTCACTTTGCATGAAGATGCGCTGATAGGCGATGCGCTGAAGCTCATGAATGAGAACAAAATAGGAGGCATTCCGGTTGTTAATGAATCTAACACGCTTGTGGGTATTGTAACAAACAGGGATCTCCGTTTTGAAAAAGACATCAACAGGCCCGTTCGTGAAGTGATGACGTCAGAAAAACTGATCACTACAAAAGAATTTGTTGATTTTGAAGTGGCTGAAGGGATCCTGCAGGAACACAAGATCGAAAAACTTCCAGTAGTGGATGACACTTATCGCCTGGTTGGTTTGATCACATATCGTGATATCATAAAAATAAAGGAAAGACCCAATGCTTGCAAAGATAAGCGTGGACGTTTACGTGTGGCAGCAGCTGTTGGGATTATGCCAGATACCATCGAAAGGGTAGATGCGTTGGTTGCCGAGGATGTGGATGCCGTTGTGGTGGATACCGCTCACGGACACACACGCGGTGTGTTGCAAATGCTCGCAGCCATCAAAAAAAAATATCCTGATCTTGATGTAGTTGCCGGAAATGTGGCTACCTCAGCAGCTGCGAAAGATTTGCTAAAAGCAGGTGCTGACGGCATCAAAGTGGGTATCGGTCCCGGAAGTATATGTACAACACGAATTGTGGCCGGCGTAGGAGTCCCTCAGCTAACTGCAATCTATGATGTGGCTGTCGCTTTGGAAGGAACCGGAACCCCTGTAATCGCCGATGGTGGCATAAGATATACCGGAGACATTGTAAAGGCAATTGCTGCTGGCGCTTCGTCTGTTATGGCCGGATCATTGTTTGCAGGTGTTGAAGAATCGCCCGGCGAAACCATTATTTACGAAGGAAGAAAATATAAGACCTATCGGGGAATGGGATCCATCGAAGCCATGCAACAAGGTTCGAAGGATCGCTATTTTCAGGATGTTGAGGATGACATAAAAAAGCTTGTTCCCGAAGGAATTGTCGGAAGGGTGCCCTATAAGGGAACTTTATCGGAAGTGATCCATCAAATGACAGGTGGATTGCGAGCAGGAATGGGTTATTGCGGTGCGGCGGATATCAAAAAACTGCAAAATGCCCGATTTATCAGAATTACGAATGCCGGGTACAGGGAAAGTCACGTACATGATGTGACAATTACCCGTGAGGCACCAAATTATAGCCGTTAACGTCAAAGTTGTATCGGAATACATATTCATATTTGTGAATGCATTTGCCAAAACAAACTAAGATTTTATGAAGAAGCACATTTTTTGCATTTTTTTATTCCTGGGTATAATTGCTTTTTGCATCCAGGGTTCTGTGTTTGGAAGCACCTCCGATGATCCTGTTTTAATAAGGATCGCAGACAATGAGATCAGCCTCTCCGAGTTTGAACAGATCTACCGGAAAAGTAATCTGGAATCAGTTGTAGCAGAGCCCAAATCGGTTGAAGAATACCTGGAAATGTACATCGACTTTCGCCTCAAAGTACTTGCCGCCATGGAAGCAGGACTTGATACCAACCCAAGCTTTATTTCTGAGCTGGCCGGGTATCGCCAACAGCTTGCACAGCAGTATCTTGTTGATCACGAGGTTACAGATCGATTACTGGAAGAGGCCTATGAACGGTCTCGATATGATGTATGGGTTTCCCACATATTGTTGACTGTCAATGAACACGCACCACCTGCCGATACCATGGAGGTATATAACCGTATTGTAAGCATCCGTGACAGGGCCCTGGCAGGTGAATCGTTTTCAGAGCTGGCTGTTCAATACTCTGACGACCCCTCTGCAAAAGGACAGGAAGCAACGCAACACCAGCC
>SLNX01000239.1 GCA_007132825.1 Bacteroidales bacterium
GTTAAAGGCAGGGTATGATGTGCAAAAGGAAATGCGAGTGGTGTTTGAGGAATTTTCGGACCATAAGCAATCTTGCTCACGAAAAGATAATCACCTACCAGCAACGACTTTTCCATGGAGGATGTTGGGATCGTGTAGGCTTCCAGCAAAAAAAGGCGAATCAGGGATGCAGCAATAACGGCAAAAATGATGGCATCTGCCCATTCACGGGTGGCGGATTTTTTAATTTTTGGTAGCTTATCCGGGTGGGTGTATTCTTCCTTTGCAGCAAATCCAAGATAGGGGAGAAAGACGAAAGGAAGCAGCACCCCCAGGGCCTGTTCGCCCAATCCGTCCTTCCGGAAACATTTGAGTGTTTCCACGACCATGAGCAGAACTGTAAAGACATTGATGAACGGCACCAGGATAAACAGGTACCACCATAAAGGCTTATCGATCACCTTCAGCCAGACGTAAAGGTTGTAAAATGGGATGGCGGCCTCCCAACCCTTGTAGCCCGCTTTGCTGAATATCTTCCATAGTCCGGCCACCGATGCCAAGAAAAACAGGATGGTTAAAATCATATATATACTCATGGTCTGTTCTTTTACCTGGTGAATAATTATAAGTTAAGCATATCCTGCATGGTGAAGATGCCCTCTTTTTTTTGCACCCATTCGGCTGCCAGGATTGCCCCTTCAGCAAAACCGCTTCTGTTGTGCGATGTATGCTTAATCTCTATGCTGTCGATTACTGAGTTATAATGAACCAGATGCGTTCCTGTGATGTTTTCAATTCTGTATGACTTAACAGGCAGTACGTTGGGGGGCAGACTTTCTGATGCATCTCCCCATTTGTCGAGCGATTTCCTTGCGTCAATAATCTGTTTTGCCAGTGTAATGGCCGTACCACTTGGGGCATCAAGCTTTTCGGCATGGTGTGTTTCAATGATCCGGGGATGATACCCGTCGAGTTCTGAAAGCATACCGGCCAGTTTTTTATTCAGTGCAAAAAAAATGTTGACACCAATACTGAAGTTTGAGGCAAAAAACAAAGTGCATTTTTGTTTAAGGCAAAGGTTTTTGATATCCGGGAGTTTATGATACCAGCCTGTGGTGCCACTTACCACAGGTACGCCTGTTTCAAAACATTTACTAATGTTTTCTGCTGCAGTTTCGGGTGTTGTAAACTCAATGGCTGCATCACAGTCTCTTAATTTCTCCCTTTTTGTTGTCCAGTCATCATCATTGTCGATAACCACCACGACATGATGTTTCCTGGCAAGTGCCGTTTGTTCAACAATTTTACCCATTTTGCCATATCCTATGATTGCAATCCTAAGTTGTTGCTTCATTGCTGTCAAAACTTTAATGTGAGTCTGATTTGTGTTGAATGTGTTGATCTGTGGCTTTGACCGTATGATGGGATGAGGCCGGGTTGTATGCCCATGGTCAGGTTTTCTCCAACGTCAAAGTTCATCAGGTGCGCGTCAACACTGGCATCCAGTATGTTTATCAAATACAATGCAGCAGCCAGCATGTAATTGATCTCGAGGTTTCGTCTGTAGTAATTCATGGCCCTTTCGATCACTTCAGTAGAGTGCAAGGGGAATTCATCCACTGTGTGGGGATTCCCGTCCACCCGTGCGATCCAGGCTCGACGCCATTTGTTGTAGTTGCTGCTGTTAAAGTCAATGAAATAGATCAATGTTCCGAATCCGGCATAAATAATCGGTACTTTCCAATACCTTCCGTTATATATTTGTCCAAGTCCGGGCAATGTAGCCGAAAGCATTGCTGCTCTTGAGGGTGAGGGGTAAACCGTTGTCTCATCGAGCTGTTGTGTATTGGCATTTGTTCCCTGAGCCTTTGTTTCAGCCGCCGGGAACACCATCAGCATTGCAAAGGTGGATAGCAGCAGAACTAAGCAGACCATTTTACCTGGGTGTTGTCTGTTGGAGTAATTTTTGATGATATGTGCATTTCGCTTCAAGACTGGGATGGCTTAGCTTTTGTTTTTAAGAATTTCCGCTATTCTTTTCAGTTCTTTTTCCGTTTTAAATTTGAAGGTGATATTTCCTTTCCCTTTTGACAGACTTTTAATCTGGACTTTTGTATCGTAAAGTGTTTCGAGGTCTTTTTGCAGGTTCTGCCATTCTTCCTTAATGCCCGGTTTGCCCTTTTTGCCTTTTTTGGGGTCTGATTTCTCCGTTTCTTTCTGTTCTGTGAGGGTTTTGATGATCTCTTCCACTTCCCTGACCGACAGGTCTTGTGCGATGATATCCTGGTAAAGGTCTGTCTGGGTTTGGGTATCTTCGATGCCTAAAAGCACTTTTGCATGGCCGGTGGTAATCAGTTCCTGCCTGAGACCGATCTGTATCTCTCCGGGCAGCTTAAGCAGTCGCAGGTGGTTTGCTATGGAAGGGCGGCTTTTTCCAAGTTTTTCGCTAAGCATTTCCTGTGTAAGCGAGTGATTGTCAATAAGCTGTTTATATCCGAGGGCAATTTCCACCGGGTTCAGGTTCTCCCTCTGGATGTTTTCAACGATGGCCATTTCGAGCATTGCCGTATCTTTTGCAGCAATAATGTATGCAGGGATTTCGGTAAGTCCTGCCATCCTCGATGCCTTTACACGTCGCTCACCGGAGATAAGCTGAAGCTTATTGTCTTCCTGTTTCCTGAGTGTTACAGGCTGAATAACCCCTTGCTCCTTGATGGATGCAGCAAGATCATTCAATGCTTCTTCATCAAAGTCTGTTCGGGGCTGGTAGGGGTTCATTTCAATGATGTCGAGTGGTACCATGCCGATTGTACCCACGGGAAGCAGGTCTTTTTCGACGTCATACAGGGGTTGTGGCTCCAGGCCCGAACCATCGAGCAGTGCGCCCAACCCCTTCCCCAATGCACGTTTCTTGGCATTCATGTTCTAAGTTTTTATCTTTTTGTCGTTTTCCTCGATTTTGGTGAGACCATTTTTCTGGAGGATCTCACGGGCAAGGTTCAGGTGGTTCAAAGAACCTCTGCTCTGGGCATCATGCATGATGATGGTTTCTCCAAAGCTGGGTGCTTCACCCAGTTTGATGTTCCGATATATGATTGTATCAAACACCAGGTCCTGAAAATGCATCCGAACCTCTTCAACAACCTGGTTTGCAAGACGCAGCCGAGAGTCATACATGGTAAGCAGGATACCTTCGATTTCCAGGCTGGTATTCAGCCTCGACTGAACGATTTTTATGGTATTCAGCAATTTCCCCAGTCCTTCCAGTGCGAAATACTCACATTGAACCGGTATAATTACCGAATCGGCGGCTGTAAGAGCATTTACGGTAACAAGCCCAAGGGATGGTGAGCAGTCAATGAGGATGAAGTCATATTTGTCCCTTATTCCATCGATCACTTTTCGCATCATCATTTCTCTGTTGGGCAGGTTGATCATCTCTATCTCTGCTCCAACAAGGTCAATGTGGGCTGGAATCAAATGCAGGTGTGGCGTTGATGTTTCTATGGCAATCTGCCTGGCTGGCACATCATCAATAATACATTCATATATGCTTGTTTTTACGTGCCTTGGATCAACTCCGACTCCGGAAGTGGCATTTGCCTGCGGATCTGCATCGATCAGCAGTGTTTTGTATTCCAAAACAGCGAGACTCGCTGCCAGATTTATGGCCGTAGTTGTTTTTCCGACTCCCCCCTTCTGATTCGCGATGGCAATTACTTTGGTCATGATTTATCTTTGGATATCTGATTTTATAACGTTTCAAATTGACAATTCTTGCAATGGGATAAAAATGGTTACAAACACACAATGATATTTATAACCATTTTGACCCCTGCAAATTTACAACTTCTGTTTGCTTTCAGGGTACTTTTATCAAAAAAGAAACCGGCAAGGCTGATCTTCAAAGGATCACTGCATGGGTTCCTGTGTCCAGTCGATCTCAGAGCCCAGCAGGCTGTGAGGAATAAAATAGATCGCAAGCAGGACGATGGCTGCCACGAGCACCCAGGTGCGATGGTTCGGGTTTTGCCTGGTTTTGAACAATGCCACAATCCAGAAAATGAAAGCAAAGGCTGTTTTATTATCTGTCAGGTCAGTACCGAACGGCCAGCCTGTCCACCAGTCTCCAAAAGCATATTTCTGAACTATGGGCCCAAAGATCAATCCCCCTCCCACAAATGTGATAAATGTGAGCAAGACATAGGTATATGTTTTTTCTCGGCCGATTGCAGCAATTGCAGCCCTGTTGCTGAACAGCATCGCAGCAAACATCAGCAGGATGTGCGGGATCATCGCCCAGGCAGGTACATCATTTCGAAACCTGATTGTAACAGGGTATTCTGTCAGCTTAACCTCTTCATCCCCCTTTTGCAGTACAATCTGGTAGTTTACCTTACCAGCCGCAGGCTGTTGTGGAATATAGGCAATGAGCTGATCATCCCTTCTGACGAGGTCCAGTGTGTCCCACTGGTCAAAGCTTGGATATCGCTTGTATCGGAAAAAGCCTTCAATGGCCTCATCCGCTGCATCAATGGCCACGGGAGCGTCGGTCGGACGGTGGAAAGAGCGTCGCAGTGAAAACTCGATTTTCTGACCGGAAATTGTAACCTCGCTTTCAACCGGCTTTGTAGGCCCGGTTTGTCTTTGATAATATGCACTCACCACCGTAATGATGATTGTTAAAGCCCAAAAAAGTATCTGTTTCATGAGTTTATATTTTCTTAAGTACTAAAAAATTTGTGGTTTGTAAGTTTACCCAAGATCAGGAATTGATGTTAGATGTTAGATGTTGGATGTTAGATTTTCTTTTTCTAACCTCAAACATCCAACTTCGAACCTCTGGTTTACATAATCATCCTACTGTGTGTTAGAAATCCTGTCATGGGTGTTCTATATGTTTTAATGTTTAATAACTAAGGAAGCACTGTTGTAAAATGTTCAAGTATTCTGGAATGGTAAATTGCATCATAGATTACCTGTTGTATGTTTGTTCTGATATTTTCTTCAATGAGTTTCCTGTTGTTCATGTCTGGGAATGTACGATTCGAAAGAAAGACGTATACAAGGTTTTCCATTGGATCAGCCCATGCCACTGTGCCTGTAAATCCACTGTGGCCAAAGCTCAGCGGTGAAGCACTCTTACTTGCAGGTCCTGGTTCATTGCGATCCAGTGATGGTTTGTCAAAACCAAGACCACGGCGGTTATCATTTTCATAATACTGCACGCGTGTAAACTCCCTGATTGTATTTTTGTCAAAAAACTGGACGCCTCCATAGCTTCCTTCATTCAGGAAAAGCTGCATCAGGATGGCCACCTCCACTGCGTTAGAGAACATTCCGGCATGACCGCTGACACCCCCCAGCATGGCAGCCGCCATGTCATGAACATGCCCGCGCACGATCTGTTTGCGCCATATCGTGTCCAGCTCTGAAGGGACGATCCGCGAAGCCTCAAAACGTTTGAGGGGCAGAAATCCTGTATTGGATAATCCCAGGGGTTTGAAAAGCGTATGCTCCAGGTAGGCATCAATTCTTTGGCCCGAGAGTTCTTCGATAAGCTCTGCCAGCAGGATGAAGCCAAGGTCACTGTATCGGTATTGCTGCTTCTCAAGAAGCTCCGACTCAAAAATCTGAACGAAAATGGAATCACGAAAGCTGTTGTTCAAATAAAGCCCTTCTGCAACCCTTGTGTGAAAATTATCAGACCTGCTGGTTTTGTATAGGCCTTCTGCCAAACTTCCATTTTCAATGGTAGACATGTAGAACGGGATCCAGGGGGTCAGCCTGGCCTGGTGCGCAAGCAGGTGCCGCAAAACAATATCCCCTTTGTCTGTATACCTCAACCAGAGCATATACGCTCCAAGTGTATTGTCAATATCAATAATCCCCTGGTCATACAGCTTCATAACAGCCGCCGTAGTTGCGGCAATTTTGGTGACAGATGCAAGATCATAAAGGTCTGTTTCACGAACCTCCTGAATGCTGTCGTAGGTGTGGTAACCAAAAGATCTGTTATAGATCATCACACCATCTTTAATGATAGCAATCTGGCATCCGGGATAAGCACCCATACGAATCCCGCTGATTGCGATTGAATCTATCCGTTGAAGAAGTTCAGAGCGGATGCCAGTTTCTTCTGCTTTTCCAAAACGGATCCTGGTTGGTTCAGGTGTGATGATACCTGTCTCCGACCTAAAATGGCTGCCTGCGGTAACTGGGAGCTTCCCGATTGTTTGGATGCCGCCAAAAATGGCCTGGGCTGCAGCCTCCTCGAAAACGTAACCTTCCTGGAATGCAACCAGGATCGATTGAATATCGAGAATTTCATCTCCGAAAAACTCAAGACTATAGGGGTTTGCAAATAGGCTCAAAACAACATCCTGCTGTTTGGCAAGTCTTTTGACCAGGTCAACGGTTTTGCCATTTATGCCATAATTCCGGGAAAAGAATAAGCTATTGTCGTGTATGGATACAATCACTGCATCATAACCGGATAGGGCATTCAGCATCTGCTCTGCACCTTCCGGACTGTGGTATTTATCGATTCCATAATTTGAAATGGGAGCATACCGGCCAAGCATCTTTTGAAACCTGTTGTCCGGATGGTCGCCAATGGCAAGCGCTGCAATGTTCTTGTGATGCAGATCTGTAAGTGGGATGAGGTTTTTTTCATTGCGGACAAGGGTGATGGCTGCTTCAGCAAGTTTTTTGTTCAGCAATTTTCCGTTGGTGGTATTCAGGTCGGCTATCAGATTCTCTATCGGTGTAAACTGAAAATCATCAAGACCCGCTTTTTTCTTGTAATATAGGACTTTTTTACACTTTGCATTGACAAGTTCTTCTGAGATCAGCCCTTCCTCTATGGCGGTTCTTATTGCGCTGATCGCTGCGGGTACATCCTCCGGGAGCAGTAAGATGTCATTACCGGCCATTAATGCCCGCAGTTCCAGCTCCCCTGGCTCAAAAAAGTCGCTGACACCCCGCATGTCAAGGGCATCGGTTATGATCAACCCGTCGAAACCCATTTCAATCTGCAGCAAATTGGTAACAATGTTGCGCGACAGGGTGGAAGCAAGACGGGCTTCCGGTTCGAGCGACGGCATTTCCAGGTGGGCGATCATAATGGAATGGACCCCCTGCTCAATCAGATGTCTGAATGGGTACAGGTGAATTGAATCTATCTCTGCAAAAGAATGCCGCAACAGCGGGAGGGTATGGTGTGAGTCTGCATCGGTATCGCCATGTCCTGGAAAATGCTTGGCGCAGGCGATTATACCGGCATCCTGAAGTCCGTGCATATAAGCAAGCCCTTTGCGTGTTACATTATAACGGCTCTCTCCGAAAGCCCTGAAGTTGATCACCGGATTGGCCGGATTGTTGTTCACATCAACAACCGGTGCAAAGTTGATATGAACCCCAAGGCGTTGCAACTGCCTTCCGATCTCAACACCCATCAAATAAATGAGCTGGTCGTCCTGTATGGCCCCCAATGCCATTTGCCGGGGAAAAACAATGGTACTGTCGAGACGCATGGAAGGTCCCCACTCTGCATCCATAGCAACGAGCAGAGGGGTTTGTACCTGACTCTGCATACGATTTGTCAACATTACCTGCTCATGGGGTGTACCGCGAAAAAATGCAACACCCCCAATGTTGTATTCCATCACCTCCCTGATGATGCGATTGTCTGTATCCGTGTCACGATTTGTAGGCACCCTGATCATTAAAAGCTGTGCAATTCGCTGATCAAGGGTTAGCGAAGAAAATACCGAATCAACCCAGGGTGTTGAATAATATGTTAAGAGCTCTGAGGAAAGCCTCTCAGCCCTTGCATTTTGAGGAATTAGGAACGCAAACAGTATAAAAAATGCCACAACAAAAACCGGTTGTGGGTATATCTTGAATAAACGCATGTTATAAAGTACAGTATAATATCCAGATTTATTATCAACATGCAAATATAGCATATTCTGTAATTGGCTTTCTTTTTATTTCTCTTTTCCAATCCGGACAATGAATTTAAACTCTGATATTTTAATCTAGATTCTAAACAAAAAATTCTTTAAAACAAGATCATACTTTGACAAACATTAAGATTTTTTTAGTAATATTGCGCATTCTGTTTTAGGGGATATGTCGTTATCCTTAATTGTTTGGTATTCATATTGTTTTATTAAATGTTATTTAAATTATGAAACGAGTCATGTTTTCATGTTGGGTAATCTGTGTCTTATGTATCATATTACCATCGGATTTGGGTGCACAAGTAAACCCCGATCGCATTCTTAGAAATGCCCGGAACAGAGCTGAGCGTAACGTCGAAAGACGTGTTGAGGACCGTATCGATAAAGCGGTTGACAAGGCACTTGATGAAATTGAAGAGGGAATTGATAACCGTGGGGAGAGCAATGGTGAACCAGCTGATTCTGGGACCAATGGAGAAAATGTTACTCATAAGCCTGAGCAATCTGGTGAAACGTCTCCGGTTGATACTCCTGATGCACCATTGCTGGTATGGTCATCATTTGATTTTGTACCCGGTGATGTAATCATTTTTGAGGACAACCTTGACGGCGAGCGTAATGGGGAGTTTCCCAGCAAGTGGGATCTGGTCAACGGTTCAGTTGAAAATGCTTTTTTCGATGGTGAAAATGTTATTATGTTCATGAATACCAACATCAATAGCGATGGTGGCATTGTACCCATGATGGCCAACAGCGAAGAAGATTACCTGCCGGATGCGTTTACCATTGAATTTGATGCCTATTTTGACAACCCGGGCAGAACCTACCGGGTATTGTTCTACGATGGCAAAAACCAGAGACGTTTAAATAATACTGTTAACCGTGGCAGCAGTAACCGTAACAACAGGGTTAGAGTTCGTCAAAACTCTGCAGATTATGGGCAAACAACGGGCTACTATCCGGGATTTGTTTCCAACACAAGTGAAAATCCGTCAATGTCGCAGCCCGGTTGGAGGCGCGTTTCCATATCGTTCAACAAAAGAGCGCTAAAAGTGTATCTCGACGATGCCAGAGTGCTCAACATCCCCAATATGGATTATAACCCGCTTGGAATAACTATGGCATATCACAATCCGGGCGGAAACCATCTGGGCTATATAAAAAACATCCGAATTGCCAAAGGTGCCGTGCCCCTTTATGATAAATTCCTGACCGACGGAAAGATCATTACCAACGGGATTCGGTTTGACGTGAACAAGGCCACCATTCGTCCTGAAAGCATGGGGGTGATCAACGAGATCGTGCAGTTGATGAATGAACACCCGGAGTTGAAATTTAGTGTAGAGGGTCACACCGACAGCGACGGCAGTGCCGAACACAATCAACGTCTGTCAGAACAACGTGCCGAGGCTGTCATGAACCAGATGGTAGCCATGGGCATTGCCACCGACCGCCTTACTTCTGCAGGGCATGGCCAAAGCCAACCCATAGCCCCCAACGATACCCAGGAAAATAAAGCACAGAACCGCAGGGTGGAATTTGTTAAATTATAAAATCACAAATCGATGAGAAATGTCTGGAAATTTGCAATCCTGATCCTTTTTACAATCGGGGTTGTTTCTTGTGGCCAATCTTCAAAACGGTCTGCTACTTTGCCACCGGTAGCTATTGAAGTACCAGCCGAGTTGGCAGATAAGCCCGAGGTGGTTTCATTTATTCAAGAATCGGAAAGGATCATCAATGAATTTTCGGTTACTGTTGAAGGCATGTTCGAAAGAATGCAACCATATGCCGGCAAGGATTATGATGACCTGAGCATGGCTTCAAGGATGCGGCTGATGGCAATCGTGGGCAGTGCAGCCGTTAATTTTGCCGAATTTGCCGTAAGGCAGGCCGAAATCATGGAGCAGGGCAGGTTTTTTGAAAAGGAGCTAGATGATGATCAGGGCCAGGCACTGGGAATTGTACTGCATACATTTGCAGAAAGGCTGGATTTGCTGGAGGAAAAGTTCAAAGAGCTTGAAAAGAGATAATGCAGCCCCAATCAATTCAGTATTGCTAACCTCGACCTTACTCCTGATTCCGCAGTGCCTCCACCGGATTCTGGGAAGCTGCGTGGAAACTGATTAGTCCGACCGTCAGAACGGCCACCAGGTACATCATGAATGAAGGCACAAGGAAAGCGGTCACGCTAATGTCAATCCTATGTGCAAAGCTATCCAGCCACCGGCTTACGAAGAGGTATGCCGCCGGCCAGGCAAGCAGGTTGGAAACCAATACCAGGATGCTGTATTCACTAATTGCCAAACGTGTAATTCTGTTTGTGGATGCGCCCAGTACCTTCCTGATGCCGATCTCCTTGGTTTTTGTAGCTGCGGCATATACGGCGAGACCGATCAGCCCAAGTACTGAGAGAAGGATGGCAAGTCCGCTAAAACTACTGACAATAACCATCATCCGGCGGTCATCCTGATAGAGGCTGCGGTATTGGTCATCCACAAACTGATATTGGACAGGCCACCGGGGCTCTTCCTGGCTCCAG
This sequence comes from Bacteroidales bacterium, assembly GCA_007132825.1. GTDB lineage: Bacteria > Bacteroidota > Bacteroidia > Bacteroidales > UBA7960 > PUPG01. The sequence goes on from SLNX01000239.1 coordinate 10,489, forward strand.
ATCGTTTCCAGGTAGGTTCGTACTTCTTGCTCCTGTCCCGGGTTATACCTCACCAGAATATTGAAGTCATACTGAGGGTACGTATCCCTGCTGATATAAAATACCATGGGAGTTGCCTGTTCATGGAGTGAGCCGTAGTGAATGTCTTCAACAACACCAACGATTTGACGTGCCTGTCCGTCATAAAAGCCATGCAGGGTTTCACCCAGCATATCATCTTGGCCTAATCTTTCCATTGCCGTTTTGTTGATGATGGCCGTGTAATTGCGATCGGCTGCGATATCTTCAGAAAAGTCACGCCCGGTTAAGATTTGGCTTTGCAAGGTGTTGAAATACGCAGCGTCAACAGAGATAAAGGCAACGTGCAACTGGATTCTACCGCTTTCTCCGTGGAAGCTTACATGACCATAATTGTTTGGTCTGACGGGTGGGATGTTATGAGCAAAACTGACACCACGCACTCCGGAATGCTGAAGCATTTGTTCCTTCAGCCAGAGGGCCCGCGATGATCTGTGTTCGTCAAATGGATTTTTAATGGCAATCAATCCCTCTCCCACATAACCCGGCGATTGGTTTGACAGATATTGCATCTGGGAAAAAACGGTCAGACTGGCAATAATCAATGCCGTGGATGCTGAAAATTGAAGCATGATCAGAAACTGGCGCAAGTTGAAGCGATATCTTTTACCTGATAACCCCTTGATCTGACTGATTGTCTGATTCCCTTTGATGATATGAATTGCCTTATACCTTGAAATGACAAATGCAGGGTAAGCACCGGCCAGTGCGGAAACAAGAACAAACAATCCAAAAAGAGATAATAACATTACCGGATCTGAAAAAAGCCTGATTGACAGCTCCTTTCCCGTCAGGTTGTTCAAAAAGGGAATGAATAATTCTGTCAGTAAAAGAGCGAGAAACAATGCCACCAAAACCAGTATGGAAGTTTCCAGTATGAACTGCAAGATCAGGTTGCGGCGGCTGGCGCCCAACACTTTTTTGATGCCGATCTCCCTCGCCCTGCGGATTGCCGTGGCCACACTCAGGTTTACAAAATTGAAACAAGCCAGCGCCAGGATCAGTAAAGCGATGATAAGAAAAGTGGTAACCACGCGAATATCACTCCGGTTCGCCATATCCCATTGTACGTGCGCAGACCTTAACCTAATGTCCAGAATTGGCTGCAAAAAGTATTCATTGCGATCACGAAAATGATCGTTTACTTCACTGACGATCCCTGTAATCTGATCTGCAATAATTGCCGGATTAACATCGGGTTGAAGCTTGAAATAATAATATACACCACTGTTGCTCCAGTCATTTAACATGGATGTCTCTATGAA
>SLNX01000006.1 GCA_007132825.1 Bacteroidales bacterium
ATCATGGATAAGATGTCCTTGTATACGGCTTGCAGGTCAAGCTTATCCATGGGAACCTGCAACAGGTCAATAAGACGTAAATCAACCTCTTCGTCAGGGATTTCGATGGTTTTACTGAAATCTGTCATGTTTCGAAATGTTTGTGAGAACTCCATTTTCAAGTTGTAAATATACCATTCATTTTGTAATTAAGGTTAAGTTAGGAACTGGGAACTGAGTGTCTTGTCCTGAAATAGGTTTACACTTTTTGTAAACACAAATCAGGATTATGAGAAAAACTATAGATTAAAAATGAACTCAGCGACTTTGTGTTCTTCGCGTCTCTGCGGTGAAAAAAAATTACCGCTAAGACGCAGAGTGCGCAAAGAGATATTTGTGAATAAATAAAACGCTAAACCCTCAACCCTCAACCCTAAACGAATAACCCATCCAACCAATACACCTCTCAAGAAAGCCGATATTAAAACCTTGTTTTGCATAAATAATTGTTTGACTATTTTTGTGGTATAAAAAACTGAATCTTATGATATTGTTTAAGAACTGTGATGTATATGCCCCACGCTCTTTGGGAAAAAGGGACGTGTTGGTTGCCGGCACGAAAATCGTTGCCATTGAGGATAACATAAATATGTCTGAAATTCCCGGTCTTACAGTAATAGACGCCACAAGTTTGCGGATGATCCCCGGACTGATCGATGCCCACGTGCACATTGCCGGAGCCGGCGGTGAAGGTGGTCCGGCAAGCCGCACACCGGAAATTCAACTGAGCCGCTTGCTGGAAGCCGGTGTTACAGGCGTTGTCGGTTGCCTGGGTACGGATGGAATGACACGTAGCGTGGAGTCGGTTCTGATGAAGGCAAAAGCCCTGAAGCATGAGGGCATCAGCGCCTGGATCTATACCGGGGCTTACCAGGTACCGCCGCCAACCATACTTGGTGACGTTGGAAAAGACATCGCAATGATAGAGGAGGTGATCGGCACAGGAGAAATCGCACTGAGCGACCATCGTTCCTCTACGCCAACCATACACGAGCTGATCAAACTTGCAGAGCACTCACGCGTAGGAGGGATGCTGGGCGGAAAATCGGGGATAGTGAATATCCACATGGGTGATGCAAAAAACCCATTTCAGCCGTTATATGACGCCGTTGCCCAAAGCGAGCTGAAGTTAACGCAGTTCTTGCCCACCCATTGCAATCGCAATGATTATATTTTTGAAGATGCCAAAACATACGGCAAAGAGGGATATATAGACCTGACAGCCAGCTCTTATCCTTTTTTCCCGCAATATGAGATCAAACCTTCCAAAGCCATTGCCGAATTGTTGAAAGCGGGCGTTCCCCTGGAGCATATTACCATGAGCAGCGACGGTTGTGGCTCTTTGCCGCAGTTTGATGAAAAAGGAAAACTTGTTCAGCTAGAAACAGGTTATCCCAAATCGATTTTCGACGAATTAAAAGATACTGTGCTGCAAGAAAAGGTGCCGCTTGAAAAGGCACTTTCCGTGGTGACCTCTAATGTGGCAGATATCCTTGCCTTGCAACAAAAGGGTAGGGTAGAGGTAAGCGGTGATGCAGATCTTGTGCTTATCAATGATGATTTTGAGATTGAATACATGTGCGCCATGGGACAAATGATGGTTCAGGAAAAACAATTGCTTAAAAAAGGCACCTATGAATGAGTGTTACAGGAAAATCATATTTTTGTAAAATTAATTAACTGACTCTTACATCATATAAAATCAAAACAACCAAACAATAAATCATTACCTATGAAACAAAAACTAATTTTTTGTCTTATTACCCTGATGTTATCTTCTGCGCTATCGGCACAGCAAATCAGGGTGAGCGGCGTGGTCACCTCTGCAGAAGATGACATGACCCTGCCGGGTGTTACCGTTATGGTACAGGGAACCTCCCGCGGCACCATCACCGATATTGATGGCCGCTATGAGATCGTGGTTGAGCCAGCGGAAACACTTGTTTTTTCTTTTGTCGGGATGATGACACAGGCCATTCCCGTTGATGGCAGAGAGGAAATCAACGTCAGGATGGAGTCATCTGTTGCCCAGCTCGGAGAGATCGTTGTTACGGGTTACGGAACGGAATCCCGTCGCCTGATCTCGGGGTCGGTTGGCGTAGTTGGCGACGAAGACATCCAGGAATCGGCATTAAGGACGCTTGACGGCGTGTTGCAAGGACGTTCTGCCGGTGTTCAGATCACCCAAAGCTCAGGAACGCCAGGCGCTGCCAACGCGATCCGTATCAGAGGCTCAAGCTCCATTTCGGCGGGCAATGCACCGCTGGTGGTTGTAGACGGAATTCCTGTGACGACCGGAAACTTCGGACAGGTTGGTTTTTCCGGTCAGGGGATTGACGCCCTTTCCGACATCAACCCCAACGACATTGAGTCGATCACTGTTCTGAAGGATGCTTCTGCCGCGGCGATCTACGGAGCACGGGCCACCAACGGTGTAATCCTGATCACAACCCGCAGGGGGGCCAAACAAGACACGCAGATCCGCTTTAATGCAACCTACGGCATACAAGACATTGAAAACCGGCTGGATATGCTTAACGCGGAACAGTGGCATGATCTGAAAGGCACGCAACCGTCAGATCCTCAAAACATGGTTGATACTGACTGGCTGAGCGAGGTGCTGCGCACCGCTCCACAAATGAATTACGAACTTTCGGCTGCCGGCGGGGATGACAAAACACAGTTTTTTGTCAGCGGAAACTATTACAACCAGGAAGGGGTGCTGCTTGGCACCTCCTTTGAAAGACTAAGTGGTCGGGTAAACCTTGACCATCAGGTGAGCCATTCACTGGATGTGGGATTAAGTGTTGGCGTGTCATACTCCCTGAACCACAGGGTGGAAGGGGACCAGTCGCTCAATGCACCGCTGGCCAATGCCATTGCGAATCCGGCGATTTATCCGGTGTTTGATCCCGACGGCAGTTACAACGAAGACGCGCCCTTTGCAAACCCCGTTGCAATCGGCAAAGAGGCAATCAATGAGGCACACTCCTA
>SLNX01000104.1 GCA_007132825.1 Bacteroidales bacterium
CCCCAACAGTAAAGATGGTTCGCTGGGTTATGTAAATCACGCTTACAACTCAAAAAGCATATATCAAAACATAGGAAATTTCTTCATTGGTGCCGGACCCATCATTTTCGGTTCATTGGTCTTATATGTGCTAAGCTATTACCTTGTTCCGGAAATGAGGGTAGCTTTTTCCGACATTGAATCTGAAAGCCAGATGTTTGTGCAGCTCTTGCAGGGTCAATACAGCGGCTTGCTTGCTGCATTCCTTGATACGGCAAAATTGACCTTAAGCAGTCTGTTTGCCAGGGAAAACTTATCTGACTTCCGGTTCTGGATATTTCTCTACCTCGCCATTTCCATTTCGTCTCACATGCAGCTGAGTCCACCCGATATAAAAGGAGCGAAAGGTGGCCTGATCAGCATCGTGATATTGATATTCATTCTCAATCTTTTCATACTTGGTTTGGAGGCTACCGGCTTAAGCGTGCATTTTGGTGAATGGTGGAAATACATCAAGCTTGAAAGTTATGCAACCTCCATTAACTGGTTCCTTGGTGTGATGGCGTCATTGTTCGTTTTTGCCACCATCATTTCCGGGTTGAACTTTGTTTTGTCTTATGCCGTGCTAACGGTTTACAACATTTTCAGGGGTAAGGGCTTTATCAATTTATTGGGTTAGCTTTTTCTTTTTCACTGTTTTTTAATGACACCCTTGTTTTTGGCAGGCACTGCGGATATTCACGCTGGATGAATTCAATCAGCTTTTCGCGGATGTAAACCCTTAACTCCCATGCGTCAGGCGAACTCGCTGCACTCATCAGGGCACGCAGCTCCAGTGTTTGCTCCCGTGCATCGGTCACTTGAAGTACATTTACCTTGCCATCCCAGTATTTGTTTGATTCGAGCAGCCGGGTAAGTTCACGCCTTAGCGCCTCAATCGGTATGGTATAGTCGGTATAAATAAAAACCGTTCCCAGGATATCTGCAGAAGTTCGTGTCCAGTTCTGAAACGGATGCTCAAGAAAGTAAACGGATGGAACAACAAGTCGTCTTTTGTCCCAGATGCGGACAACCACATAGGTCAGATTGATTTCTTCGATCCAGCCCCATTCCCTTTCCACAATTACCACATCATCAAGTCTGATCGGTTGGGTAATGGCAATTTGAAGACCCGCCAGTATTGTTCCCAGCGCCCTTTGGGCTGCCAAACCCAGAATCAGTCCGGCAATACCCGCCGAAGCGAAAATGCTGATTCCCACGTTTCTTACCCCTTCAAATTGCAACAGTGTAACACCAAGTGCAATCACAATCACAATGAAAACCAGGATCTTCTCAAGGATGTTGTATTGCGTGTGGAGCTTTCTGTAGCGAAGGTTGTCGGCAACGGAAATATCGTAACGCTTGAGAAAGTTATTTTTTACGGTGCGAATAAAGGCGATAATCAGCCAGGTGATAGCCACCACCAATATGAGTGAACCAATCAGATCAACACTGTTTGAAAAACTTTCAGGGATATGATCCCTGGGCGTCAGAATCGTTTTCACGATAATGGCTAAAATAAAAATCAAAATGGGGGGGATAAATTTTAGAAAACTTCGCATAAGTGAGGCATTAAGTATATTACTATAGAGTCTGTTAATATTCAAATTTAATAAAATTTTTAAATATCAGGAAAGCGGTTTGGGGTTTAGCGTTTACTGCCGCATTTGATGGATCTGCGTTTAAAATCAAGACATCTTCATGTTTTTTTCTTTATTTGAGACGCAATTTCACAAAGTAAATGCAAAGGCCACGGCTGAGACGCGCCGGGGGCGCGTCTTTACGGACCACAATTTGGTCTAAAACACAAACGCGCCACAGGGCGCGTTTGTAAATCAAATCTTTTTCACAATTACAAAAACAGAGTCGGTTTGATCAATATAAAGCGTTATATCTAAATAGCAACAAAATACAGTAATTGCAACATTACATATTGTTTTAAAGGAAACGCTGTAAAACGAGTAATACCGCGCCCGCGGCGCGGTAAAAACCCTCAGTAAAGACCACTGTAGAGACGCGCCCCCGGCGCGTCTCAGCCCCCGGCGCGTCTCAGCCTCCGGTTCTTTATTCTCAAAATGGTTGCCAAAGAAAAAGTACATCCGAAAAGGTGGTAGAAAAAATTGATAAAGTTTGTTGTTCTTGTTGCTGCAACGCACAAAACAGGAGAGTTTAGAGGTTGTTTTCAAATAATATGTGCGAAATCGTACAAAAATTGTATGCTTTTGAACAGTTGTTGAAAATAGAACAACTTTTATAAATCGTAATGTGTTGTAATTGTGTGTATTATACCCGATGGCATACTTTTGGAACTATATTGCCTGAAAACGTGTCATACCGGAAATAAACCATTTACCATGCTTGTCAACTTCATGAAAACAGCCTTGCGATTTCTGAAAAGGAACGTCGCTTTTACAATTATTAATGTAATTGGCCTGAGTGCCGGGATTGCCGCATTTATCCTGATTGTTTTGTACATTCAGAATGAGCTTTCATACGACAGGAATCAACCTGATGGGGTCGAGGTATACAGGATGATTGGCATACAGGAGCCGCCAGGAATAGATGTTCAGCACGTGGCCATTACCAGTGGTGGGTGGGCCCCGTTTATAAAAGAAAACATCCCTTCAGCCGTCGAAGCCGTGCGCCTGATGCATTCGACCTATAGTGTTGATGTTAATGGTGAATCACACAGAGCGGTAACTTTATATTCTGAAGGGCGTGCAGCATGCTTTTTTGGATTTCCCATTATCAGGGGCGGGAATGAAGCGGATCTGCTGATCAGTCCCCATACAGCGATCATAAGCAAAGAGATGGCAGTTAGGCTTTTCGAAAGTGTGGATGTGTTGGGAAAAACATTCAGGAACAATGACAACTTGTATGCCATTACCGGTGTTTTTGATCGTGAAGGATATAAGTCTCACATGGAATTCGACGTTCTTTTGTCTATCTCAACGATAGAGAATGATTCACCGTGGCTGCTTTTGC
>SLNX01000107.1 GCA_007132825.1 Bacteroidales bacterium
GAAATCCTTGCTGCTACGGCAGAACGGATGGAACAGGAGCAGGATGCTGCATGGAGTCATCGTTTGCCAGCCATTCAGGATGATCTCGACATGTATCAGGATGCCATTGGAGAGGGTGCCGATCAGGTTGTTTCCTCTATGCGGGTGGTGCGCTTTTTTCAGCAGCATGCAGATAAGGTTGAATTACCTGCAGAGGTCCGCGCAAGGCTGCTTTACATAGATACTGAATACAATACAGGTGCAAATTGGGTCGGTGTGTCTTTTGCCGTTTACAACGGTTTTGCGGCATTGATCGCTTTCCTCTTGCCCGTGATTGCGAGATGGTCGAACCGCAGGTATACCCACGCATTTGCCTTATTGATGGGGTCCGCCGGCTATTTGTCTATCCTGCTGGTGCCTAACCCCAACTGGATCATCCTGTCGATGCTGGGTGTTGGTGTGGCCTGGGCCAGCATCCTGGCGATGCCATACGCCATCCTTACAGGCTCCCTGCCCTCCCATAAGATGGGGACCTACATGGGCTTGTTCAATATATTTATCGTTGTGCCCCAGATTGTTGCAGCCAGTATCCTCGGTTCATTCATCAGCATTGTGGCCCCCGGTCAGCCAATCTTCGGACTGGTGTTTGGCGGGATTTCCCTGGCCATTGCAGCAATCATGATGATCTTTGTTGTACATGACCCCGACGAAAAGCTGATCAAGAAAATCATCGAACAATAATCATTGAAATAATTGATATATTCTTTATGGAAAGAAAAAGTGGAATTTTACTTCATGTCACATCTCTCCCGGGGAAATACGGAATCGGCACCATGGGCTCAGAAGCCCGTGCATTTGTGGATTTTTTGGTTGCCTCCGGACAAAAACTCTGGCAGATCCTGCCGCTCGGACATACCGGCTACGGCGATTCTCCCTATCAGTGTTTTTCCGCTTTCGCGGGAAATCCGCTCCTGATAGACCTGGAAAAACTGGTTCAGGAATCCCTGCTTGACAGGAAAGAGCTTCCGGAGAATGAGCACTTTCCGGATGATCAGGTCGATTATGGAAAGGTCTTTCGTTACAAATATGCCCTGCTGGGCAAAGCGTATGATCGCTTTTTGGATAGTAAGGGTGCAAAGATCAAACAACAGTTTGAAACTTTTTGTACGGGAAATAAAAAATGGCTTGACGACTATGCGCTGTTCATGGCCTTAAAGGACCATCACGAGGGAAAACCCTGGCTGGAGTGGAGCGATCAGATCAAAATGCGTGAAGCCGATGCCATAAAAAGGTACGAACAGCACCTATCTAAGGAGGTCGGATTTTATCGCTTCCTGCAGTTTGTTTTCTATCATCAGTGGCTGGAACTAAAATCTTACGCCAATGTCAACAAAGTACAAATTATTGGCGACATTCCCCTTTACGTAGCGCTCGACAGTGCTGATGCCTGGGCAAACCCGGAACTGTTTGATTTTGATGAGACCATGACACCCCGAACCATAGCCGGTGTGCCGCCCGACTACTTTAGCGCAACGGGTCAGCTTTGGGGCAATCCGATCTACGACTGGAAATACCTGGAGCAAAATAATTTCCAATGGTGGATTGACAGGATTCAGGCAAACTTCCTGCTTTACGACATTCTGCGAATTGACCATTTTCGTGGACTTGCTGCCTACTGGGCTGTGCCTTATGGTGAAGAAACAGCCATCAATGGCAAGTGGATTGATGCTCCCGGTCATGCTATGCTAAAAGCCGTTTACAAAGAGCTGGGAGAAAAACCCATCATTGCTGAGAATTTGGGTGTAATCACTCCCGATGTTGAAGAGATGCGTGAGGCGTTTAACATGCCCGGGATGAAAATCCTGCAGTTTGCCTTCGACTCGGGTGAGGAGAATGAGTTTATTCCCCATACCTACGACAAGAATAGTGTGGTATACACAGGCACGCACGACAACAACACCACCCTGGGCTGGTATCACGAAAGTTCAGAGCAGGATAAGCAAAACGTTCGCGATTATTTTTGTTTTGATGACAACGATCCGGCCTGGTCCTTCATCCGCCTTGCCTGGTCAACAGTCTCCAATGTCGCAATCGTTCCGATGCAGGATATCCTGCGGCTGGGGGCAGAAGCCAGGATGAACTTCCCGGGAAAATCACCCGGTTACTGGAAATGGCGCTACACCAAGAAGATGATTACTGAAGAACACGTCAGCGAATTGCTCAGAATTACAAAAATTTACGGACGCTAAAAAACAGTCAGGAGATTCTTATGCAGCTTTTTTACCGTGAATATGGCAACCCGGGCCATCAGCCCCTGATCATTCTGCACGGTCTGTTTGGAATGTCTGATAACTGGGTTTCCATAGGCCGGCGCATTGCAGATGAAAATTTCCATGTTTTTGTTCCTGACCAGCGAAACCACGGGCGTTCAGGTCATAGCAATATCCACAATTACGAAGCGATGGTGGATGATCTTTATGAGTTCCTTGAGGAGAAGGAGTTCGAAAAGATCACGCTGCTGGGCCACTCGATGGGGGGCAAAACAGCGATGCAGTTTACCGTTGACTACCCTGAGCGGGTCACGAAAATGATCGTTGCAGACATTGGTCCGGGAGCAAGCCTGCACGGCGACAACCACAAAACCATCATAAGTGCTTTGATGGAACTTGACCTGAGCCGTTTTAATGACCGGCAGGAGGCCGTTGACGAGATGAAGTCGATTATCGTCAACGACAGGTTGCGTCAGTTCCTGCAGAAAAACCTCTATTGGAAAGACAGGGCAAACCTCGGCTGGCGCATCAACCTGGAAGCCATCAGGGAAAACCTGCCAGAGATTTTCAGAGCTGTTGATTCAGCCGGTCCGATCAACCTACCGGTGCTGTTCCTGCGCGGCGGCGCTTCCGATTATGTGCAGGATGCACACATCCCCGAAATTAAAAAAATGTTTCCCCAGGCTGTTGTCAGAACCCTCGAAGGTGCCAGCCATTGGCTGCA
>SLNX01000149.1 GCA_007132825.1 Bacteroidales bacterium
ATAAACCATAAAATTACTAAAAATCCATGTATTTTTCAAAAGAAGCCCAGTATGGCATAGGCTTTTTCAGTCTTTTCGCTGCATTCAAAACCTTATAGTACATATATTTTTTCTCTTCTGCAGCATGCTTCTGCTGTGTATCCCATGCAGCCATTTGCTCTGTTGTCAGGGTTCTGCGAAGAAAAAACGGAATGAGAAAACTGGGCAGATAAAAAAGGTTGAATGGGGAGATTCCCAATTTGCCTTTGACTTTTTTAGGGCATAGCTTTTGGCCCTCCTTCAATGCCATGATGTATTGCCGGATCAGATGTTTGCTCTCACCGAACAGCGTGGCATTCCCGGCTTTGCTAACCAGTGCCGGAATAATTGCTGATTTCAGATAACGACAAGCCTGCCAGTCCGGCATGTTTCGGATAATTTTTGGTTGCAATCCGGCAGCATCCATTATAGCAGCAGCCTTTTGCAGCATTGGATTGCTTTTCCCGGCAGGTGTTCCCAAAACCGTGTTTGCTTTTTTAAAAAGGAAGCAGTTGATGCCGTTGTCGGTATTCTTCCCATAAAGAAAATCGGGGAATCCGAGCGAAAAACGATCAGGTGGCATAAACTTTCGCATCATTTTTACTTCATCAAAAATGCTGCCCAAAAACAACAAATGGCTTTCAGGAGCTTGTTTGGCGATATATGGAATTACATCTGGAAGTTGATTGTTCCTTACACATATAATGATCAGGTCATATCGTTCTGCAGGGTCAATCCTATCTGTAGTTTGCGGTCTGAATACGGCCTGTCCGATCGCTTTTTTTTCGTTCCGCATGTCAGTGAAGGAAATGGGGACACCTGAGTGGCTGTAACGGACAAGACGCTTCTTCTTTACCAGCAGGGATACATCGGCACCCGCTTCGTGAAGCTGCCAGGCGTAGACTGTGCCAACAACGCCTGCTCCGAAAACCAATATTCTCATATGTTTATAATAGTTTAGTTGTTGAGTCGTTTAGTTGTTTAGATGTTTAACGTTTGCAGTTTTTCTTCCTTCGAGCTTCCAGCTTCGAGCTTACATAATCATCCCCCTGTGTGTCAAAAACCCTGTCATGGGCGTTTCATATATTATAATGTTTTAAATGCTTCCTGAATCATGTTTTGCAAACACACAAATCTATTAAATATTATGACACTACACATAATTTACATTATTTTTATGCTTTGTTTTCTGATCATCAACCCGGCAGAAAAAGATGGCTTTCACACCACGGAACAAATATCTTGAAACACCCATTGAGTTTCTCAAGGGCGTTGGCCCCAAACGTGCAGAACTGTTAAGGGATGAAGTTGAAATCTTCAACTTTCAGGACTTATTATATTTTTTCCCGTTTAGATATATTGACAGGAGCAGGTTTTACACCATACGTGAGATTAAGGGTGATATGCCTTACGTACAGATCAGGGGTAAAATTTCAGATGTTCAGCTTCATGGCAAACAACGCACAACACGCATGACTGCTACACTCAGTGATGCAACAGGTAGTCTTGAACTTGTATGGTTCAGAGGGTTCAAATGGCTGAAAGATAAATTTAAACCCGGTGTTGAGTATATTGTTTTCGGAAAGCCAACATTATTTGGCAGGATATATAACATTGCTCATCCGGAAATTGAGCCTGTGACTCCCGGAGCCATCAATCAGAGTTCCGCCATGCAACCTGTATATAACTCAACCGAAAAGCTACGTGCAAGAGGTCTGGACAGCAAAGGAATTGGAAAATTACTGAAAACCCTCCTTGAAGCATCCAGCGGGAATATCCACGAAACATTGCCAGAAAGCATCCTGAGGCCATTGAAACTGGTGTCGCGTGAAACCGCGTTGCAAGAAATCCACTTTCCGACAAACTCGCAGTCATTGCAGAAAGCACAGGGTCGCTTGAAGTTTGAGGAGCTTTTTTATATACAACTGAACCTTCTTCGTCAAAAAATGATCCGGCTTGACAAGGCCAAAGGTTATGTGTTTACGGTGGTTGGAGATCAGTTTAACAACTTTTTTTTCAACCGGTTGGCATTTGAGCTTACAGGTGCCCAGAAACGGGTGATGAAAGAGATCCGGAGCGATACATTGTCGGGTAAACAGATGAACCGTCTTCTTCAGGGGGATGTGGGAAGCGGGAAAACGGTAATTGCCGTCATGAGTATGCTCATCGCAATCGATAACGGTTTTCAGGCTTGTTTGATGGCTCCTACAGAAATCCTCGCCTTTCAGCATTATGAATCGGTCAGCAACATGCTCAAAGGTCTGGGCATTGGAGTTGCCCTTCTAACTGGCTCAACAAAGCAGTCGGATCGAAAAACAATTTTGGCGGGACTAAGTAATGGCACACTACATATCATTATTGGAACACACGCTTTGATTGAAGACGTGGTGGCATTTAACCGCCTTGGAATGGCAGTGATTGATGAGCAGCATCGTTTTGGGGTGGCACAAAGGGCGCGTTTGTGGGCTAAAAGCAATACACCACCGCATGTACTTGTCATGACCGCCACACCCATTCCGCGTACTTTAGCCATGACATTGTACGGCGACCTCGATGTTTCTGTGATCGATGAATTGCCTCCAGGCAGAAAACCTATCAAAACAGTTCATCAATATGACAGAAACCGGTTGAAGGTTTTTGGGTTTATGAGAGACCAGATAGCAAAAGGGAAGCAGATTTATGTGGTCTACCCTTTGATCAAGGAGTCAGAGAAACTGGATCTCAAAGATTTGAACGACGGTTATGAAAGCATTGTAAGGGAGTTCCCCGCGCCACATTACGCTGTGAGCATTGTTCACGGTAAAATGAAACCGGCCGACAAAGATTGGGAGATGCAACGTTTTGTGAGTGGTCAGACTCATATTATGGTAGCTACAACAGTTATTGAGGTGGGCATAGATGTGCCCAATGCGTCTGTGATGGTGATCGAGAGTGCCGAGCGCTTTG
>SLNX01000145.1 GCA_007132825.1 Bacteroidales bacterium
GTGACTTATAGCTGACAACCCTTTTTGATTCTGCAATCTGACCTGAATGCCCTTCGTGAAGCAGGTGAATGTTGTAATTGGAGTCCAACAACTTCGAATACTCCATCAGGGTCATGATGGGACCATAGCCACAAACGGTGACCTCGTGTTCCATCACTGCGTTGAACACTCCTTCCGGGTTTTTCATGAGGATTTCGTTCATCACATGCTGATCCTGAATTTTCGTACGCTCCGGTGTCAGGAAATGGGAAAAATCGGAGGAGGCAATGATCAAAACCTCTCTTTTCAGATCGGTTGCCACCTGATGGATGTTTTTTGCCAACTGGATGGCTACATCAGGGTCTTGTTCAAAGATATTGATCGAGACCATTTTCACCCCCTGATGCAGGAAATGCTGAATGTAAGGAACTACCACCTCTGCCGAATGTTCCCTTTCCTGTGCTTCGGGTGATACAGGCAGCTGCAAAGCATCTGCAAAATCCCTGTCTACAGAAATCTTTCCCAGTGACGTATTCCAAAAACCAAAACCATCAATAGAGACATCAGGACCAATACCCATATGGTTTGGGTGGATGATAAGAATGGTATCAGCCTGCTGACCCGACCTTCTGTAATGTTCAAAAAAATGAACCGCTTGCCTCGCGCAATAGATCAATCCGGCATGTGGAACTATACCGCCAGCTATAAAATGTTTAATATTTAAACTGTTTATTCTGTCTTTTTCGTGCTCTAAAGCGCTATTGAGTATATCCTTTAGTTTATCGGCGTCGTCCGGATAAAATGTGCCAAGTACGGATGGGGGCCTGGTGTCGTTTTCGATGTACATAATGCAGGTTTTTGGTTGAAGGTTGAAAGCTTAATTTTTTAATGGGTAACGCATATGGGTTCCTGGCAATGGATACATGAGCCGTCCGGGTTTAGGCCAACGATTTCTGTGTGATATCCGTTTCTGGCTATTAACTTTTGTCTGCATGAACGGCAAAAGGTGGAAGCAGTTGTGGAACTACCCCTTACATTTCCCAGGTAAACGTAGGGCAACTTTTCTTTTGCCAGATCAAAAAGCCGGTGCATCAGATCCAGTGAAGTGGGTGGATCATCCATTCTGTTTGCCGGAAAATATCTTGACAGGTGCAGTACGGTGCGGTCTCCCAGTTCATCGGCAATCCAGTTCACCATGTCTGCAAACATAGATTGTTTTTCATTCATCAAGGGTAAAACCAGAAAGGTGATTTCAAGATGAACGCCTGATTCAGCAACTGTTCTTAGGTTCTTCTTTATCATATCAAGATGACCACCCGTTTTATTCAAATAAAAAGCAGCATCAAATGATTTCAGATCTGCATTAACGGCATCCAGCAAAGGGAGCAGCTCTTGCAGTGGCTTGGGGTTGATCTGCAAATTGGTTACCAGCACGTTTTTCAGTCTGTGTTCCTTAATCCCTTTCGCCATCTCCATCATGTATTCATACCAAACAATCGGTTCATTGTAGGTGTATGCCAGTCCAATGCTGTTGGAATTAGCAGCTTGTTGCACAATTTGACCGGGAGGTGTGTGGCTGATGTGGCTGAATGCGCTTCTTCCCTGTTGTGCAATGGATGCGTTCTGACACCAATCGCATTTTAAGTTGCAACCAAAGCTCCCGACCGACAAAATCTGCCTGCCGGGGAAAAAGTGATAGAGTGGCTTTTTCTCAATCGGATCTATACAAAATGCAGTAACGACGCCAAAATTTTCAGCAATCAATTTTTCCTGTTGATTTGACCGGGCATTACATTTTCCATGTTCCCCTTCGGTGAGCACGCAGTGATGGGGACATAGCTCGCAACGAATCCCTCCATGAGGCAAATGAACATAAAAAGTGGCCTCTTTCATCGGTTTTGATCCTGTTTTATACAAATATATGTTTTTTGTAAATTTGTTTCAAATAAAAAACATATTGTTAAAACAGATATCATGAAAGCTGTAAAAACTCAACTATCTTTTTTTGTATTGTATATTCTAACGCTATCTGTAGTTAGCGGACAGACAATATTGTTGGATGAAAATTTTGACTCAGTAACACCGCCAACGCTTCCGGAGGGGTGGGTTGCGGAAAATGCAAGTGGCACCGGCACGACGTGGGTGACCTATGGCGTTTTTTCCAACTCGCCGCCAAACTGCGTGGCAGTGTTTGGCGATTGGCAGCCAAAAGATGAGTGGTTATTTTCCCCGGCAGTGACGCTGGAGGCCGGAGTTTCTTACCGCCTCAGTTTTTATTACCGGACCTCCTTCAGTCCGCAAAAGATCAGTGTAAAGATGGGCGAAAGCCAGACTTCTGAAGCAATGGATACCCAGGTTTATATCAACGAAAGTGTGACCAACACATCATATCAGGAAGGCTTTGCCATTATCACACCGGATGAGGAGGTCACTGTCCATTTCGGATGGCATGTTTTTGACAGTCAGAACAATGGAAGTATTTACCTGGACGATATTGTGCTGGTACAGATGGAGGCGATTCCTGAGATCGTTGTCAGTCCGGGCAGCTATAATTTTGGCACCATATCGGTAAATGAAACCGCTGAAACAACCATACAGGTCACCAACCTGGGAGGTGCGCCACTGGTAATTGACCAGGTGGAGGTTAACCCACCTTTCTTTTCCTCCTATTCGGGAACGCTGCTTCCGGGTGAGAGTGATACGGTGGGTATTTTATTTGACCCCGATGAGGCAGGGGTGTTCAACGAGGAGATGATTTTCATTGTGGAAGAAAGCGCCACAGGGACAAACAGCATCATGCTTGCCGGGGTTGCATACGACCTTGTTACCGGTTTCTTTGAAGACTTTGAAGCATCCACAGAGTTGCCTCCCGGCTGGTCTTCGATTGTAGAATCCACAGGCGGATCGGCAGGAGTGACCATCTATCAGGCGGGTCAGTTTTATAATCACGCTTTCTCCGGAGA
>SLNX01000065.1 GCA_007132825.1 Bacteroidales bacterium
CAATTACTTCTGCCAGCATTCTGTGTGCTGTACCGTGACCGCAACCGGGGCAATAATGCAAAACCCTGTCGGTCATCACTTTGGTTTTTTCGTAAACCAGGTTTTCGGGGGTTATCATATTGTTTTCTGACATGCTTATCCTCCAATAATTTTTTGTTCCAATGCTTTTAAAATTTCATCCGGACTGGGGATCATGCCACCAAAACGTCCGAAATGCTTAACAGGACATTGGCCATTAACTGCCAGTCTCACATCCTCTACCATCTGTCCGGCATTCATTTCAACGGTCAGGACGCCTTTTACGCGACTCCCCATCTCGTTGATGACCTGCTCCGGAAATGGGTAAAGTGTTTGCGGACGGATCAAACCGACCTTATAGCCCTTTTCCCTGGCCATCTCCATCGATTTTCTGGTGATCCTTGCACAAGAGCCAAAGGCAACAAACAGGTATTCCGCATCATCGCACATATAGGTCTCATAGCGAATTTCATTCTTTTCAATTTCGCGATACTTGGCCTGTAAACGAAGGTTTACCTTTTCCTGTTCTTCCGACTGCAACTGAAGTGATGTGACAAAGACACTGTTTTTTCCAGGTTTTTTGCCAACGGTTGCCCAATCATATTCTTCTTTACTGCGTGGCATCTGCTCAAACAGCTCCACCTTCTCCATCATCTGTCCGATAATGCCATCAGAGAGGATCATGACAGGGTTCCGGTACTTGAAGGCCAGGTCAAAACCAAGCTTCACGTAATCAACACTTTCCTGAACGGTAGCAGGCGCCAGTACAATCATTTTATAGTCGCCGTGTCCGCCACCCTTTACAGCCTGAAAGTAGTCTGACTGAGATGGCTGGATGGTACCAAGTCCGGGGCCGGCCCGAACCACATTCACAACCACACAGGGAAGCTCAGCACCTGCAATGTAGGAAATACCCTCCATTTTAAGAGAAACCCCGGGGCTTGAAGATGAGGTGATGGCCCGTTTACCACAACCCGCAGCACCATAAATCATGTTGATAGCCGCCACTTCACTTTCAGCCTGCAAAACCTGCATGCCGGTCCGGTCTGCGGGATTTTCGCGCATCAGGTATTCGATAACCTCAGACTGCGGTGTGATTGGATAGCCAAAATAAGCATCCGCACCGGCACGAATTGCCGCCTCTGCCAATGCTTCATTGCCTTTCATTAATCGTAATTCTTTCATTTGCTCTATTTTTTCCAGTCAGATGGTGATGCTAAATCCAGGTAAACACCAGCGGACATCCCACCATCAAAACAATTATTTATCAAAAACTATTTCTTTTCACGATATACGGTAATCACCGCATCAGGACAAACTACGGCACAATTGGCACAACCGGTGCAAGCACTGTTAACCTTAACGGTGTAATGGTAACCTTTGCTGTTTACCTCATTGCTTAATGCGAGAACTTCATGCGGACAAGCCGAAAGGCAAACCTCACAACCTTTGCACTTTTCAATATCTATGACTACATCTCCTTTTCTTGCCATATTTATTATAATTTATTGATGAACGATTCGTTTTTCTGTTGGTCTCTGAGATTAAAAACTGATGGTCAACAAAACTATAATTATTTATTCAAAGAAGCAGTCTTTTTGCTAAATTATTTTTATAAAATCACACTATTTTTAATTAAACCAATGTTTATTTCACATAGCGTTGAATAAAAAAGAAAACATTTTTTGGCGTAAAGAGAACAAAGGATTGAAATGTCGAACAAATGCACTATTTTTATCATATGAAAAGCAAAAAGAAAAGAAAGAAGAAATCCATTTTCAGGAAGCTATTGATCCTGTTTGAAATAATGGTTCTTTTTCCATTGGTTTTGCTATTCATAACCAATCAGATAATAACCAATTCAACCAAAAATCATCTTTACGACTCAATTGAACTACTACCCGAGAATCGGGTTGGGCTGGTATTGGGCACATCACCCCGTATAAGGGATGGCAGGCCGAATCCATACTTCAACAATCGCATGGAGGCTGCGGCAAAGCTTTACCATCAGGATAAGGTGAAATACCTGATCGTAAGTGGAGATAATCGCACCAGGTACTATAACGAACCGGAATACATGCGGCAAGCACTTATGGAACTTGGAGTTCCAGCATCCGTAATTTTTCAGGATCATGCCGGAATCCGCACTTATGAGTCCGTGATGCGGGCCCGTGAGGTTTTTGGTCAAACCGACATTACCATCATATCACAACGATTCCATAACCAGAGGGCTGTATACATCGCCAGACAAAAAGGGATGGATGCGGTTGCATTCAATGCTGCAGACGTCCATCAGGACATGAACGACAGAACCCGGATACGGGAATGGTTTGCCAAATCGAGAGTTTTTTATGATTTGTTTTTTATGAGGGAGTCAGTGTATGCGAACGAATCGGTCTCAATAGGAGAATAAAGCAGAAGGTTTTTAATAAGCATAATCAACAACCCTTCCAATATATTTTCCCTCACTAACTATCCAACACACCTCATAAAGGCTGGGCTCCCTGCTATTAAGCATATATATGTAAATGCGCATGCCGTCTTCAGAGAGAAACACTCGCGGATAACAACGGACAGGACTAAACAGATGCCTGCGAACACATAAATTTGGTTCGAAAATATCTCTGTATGCAGCATTAGGTAATTGCATCTGCTGCTGGCCAAAATAAATGTTAACAGAATAGATTTGCCGGTTTGGAACCCTCCCATCATAACCCCAAAAATTGCGCCCGTCAATTTTATGTACATAACCATACGGGCCATGATAATTCAATCGTCGTCCTGCGCGCACAAAAGGGCCTGCATTAATATGCACTTTTATGTCGTCCAGCATTAAAGTAATGGTGTAGTTAGTTTGTGAAACAACCTCAAACTCA
>SLNX01000147.1 GCA_007132825.1 Bacteroidales bacterium
TAGTTGCCCCCGTCGAAGATGATATGTGAAAAGTCATAATAATTCAGGTCCCAATATTCTGCGAGCCGCTGGGTCAGGTCCTGGTCGACGTGATTTGTGGCAAGGTCGTTAAATCCGACAAAAGCCAGATGGTCATCATCATAAATGCTGAAAGGGCCATGGTCTCTGATCCAGATCCTGCCGCCATACACACCGATAAAAACAATATTGTCGAGCGGGACGCCGTTATTGGAAAGTGTGTTGATCATGTTCAGCCTGTGGCTGTCGTTGTTGGTTTGGAAGAAAAGGGTGGCTCTTGACTGGATACCATTTGCCACGGCAGTCACAATGTAGTCGTAAGAAGAATTGCTGCCAGGATTCCAGTACATTACAACACCTGCAACCGTATCATACTCTGCGATGGTTCGAGGATTGACAGGTACGTCAATTTCGGGTCGGGTACCGGCAAAGCCTGAGGTATAATAGAAAACAGCAAATAAGGCAATTAGGAAGCTGGTACGTAATCCTCGCAAACCTGATTCGGAAATTGTTGGGGCCATTTTTAACAGATATTGAACAAAATAATTTACAAATATAACAATATGAATCAAATTATCTTATCCCTTGGATTGGGATTTTTAATGATGTCTTGTGGCTTTGCTGTGAGCCCGGACGATAAGCCGGAGGAACAGCGTGATTTACACAAAGATTTTGCAGATCATCATACTGCAAAAATATCGCTTGATTATTATGGGATTTATGAGGGGGTTTTGCCCTGCGCAGATTGTGATGGTATCAAAACGGTGATACATCTTTGGCCCGAAAACAGGTATCATAAAATGTCAACATACTTGGGGAAAGGAGATAATGCCATTTTTGAGGCGGAGGGCAACTTTTCCTGGGAAGAGTCAGGCAATGTAATTCTTTTGGATGTCGACGGTCAGGAGGGGCGCTATTTTGTCGGGGAAAATTTTATTTTGCTGATGGGGCAACTGGATGAACCTGTTTACAGTTCACTGGATGAATTTTATAAGCTTTACAAGCGATCGGACAACCATTAACTACAAGGTTGTCGGTAAAAAAAAGATTTATACATATTCGCATTCAGGTTCTTGTAACTTTTTCAGGAAAATTCATTAAATATATTATCTTTGCCCACAGTCAACAATTTGGTTTGCTTTATTGAACCCTTGAAAGACTTGTTTATGGTGGTTTACAAAATTTTTTTCCAGGCTTTGGCGGCTATCCCAAATTAATTTGGAACTGCTGACTTGCATTTCGATGCAGGGAGTTTTGGACAATCATTTGTAATAACCTGAACAGGCTGTTTCAAGGGATTTTTATTTGAATCACTTCATTAATAAATTAAATAAAACAATCAATATGAAAAAACTATCAGTTATTGCTTTCGGAGGAAATGCTTTGCTGAAAAGTGGTCAGAAAGGGACCATTGAGGAGCAGGAGCAGAATGTGTATGAAACTTGTACACATCTTATCCCTTTGATCAAAGAGGGATATGACCTGGTGATCGGTCATGGAAACGGGCCGCAGGTTGGCAATGTGTTGTTGCAGCACGAGGCGGGCAACCGGATTTATGACCTGCCCCAGCAGCCAATCGATTTTTGTGTGGCAGAAACGCAGGGGTCAATCGGATTTATGATTGAACAGCAGATGCGCAATGTGCTAGCTGAGCATGGCATTGAAAAAAACATTGTCACACTGGTTACTCAAGTGGTTGTCGACAAGGAAGATCCGGCGTTTAAGAATCCCACCAAGCCTGTAGGTCCCTATTATACCAAAGAGGAGGCCGACAAGATGGCTGCCGAGAAGGGTTGGGTGTTTCACGAGGATCCCCGTCAGCGTGGCTGGCGCCGGGTGGTTGCTTCACCAAGGCCATTGGATATTCCCAATTGGCAGGCGGTTGAAAAACTGGCCAAAGAGGGCAACATTGTGATCACCGTTGGTGGTGGCGGCATTCCTGCCTACATTGATGAAAAAGGGAAAATGATCGGTATTGATGCGGTTATTGACAAAGACCTTGCCTCTTCTCTGCTTGCAAACAAGATCAAAGCCGAAGAGTTCTGCATCCTGACAGATGTGCCGAATGTGTACATTAACTTCAGGAAACCCAATGAGCAAAAACTGAAAAAGGTTTCTGTTGAAGAGGTAAACAAACATCTGGCCGATGGTCAGTTTACCGAAGGCAGTATGGCCCCGAAAGTACGTGCATGCATTGAATTTGTTGAACATGGAGGCAAAGAGGCGATCATCACCGAAGCGGAACAGCTCGGCAAAGATGGCGCCGGAACCACCATCCACGGATAAAAATCATCAAAAAAAATTAAATCTAAATCTTAACCTTAATCTCAACCTTAATCTTAACATTATGGCATTTAACTTAAGAAACCGGAGCTTTCTGAAGTTGTTGGACTTCACTCCACAGGAAATCAAATTTTTATTGGATCTGTCAGTAGATCTGAAAAAGGCCAAGTATGGCGGTTACGAACAACAGCGTCTGAAAGGTAAAAACATTGCATTGATCTTTGAAAAGGCATCAACCCGCACACGTTGTGCGTTTGAGGTAGCTGCTTTCGACCAGGGTGCATTGGTAACCTATCTCGGGCCCAGCGGCAGTCAGATCGGCAATAAGGAGTCGATGAAAGACACAGCCCGCGTTTTGGGACGTATGTATGACGGCATTGAGTACCGTGGTTTTGCACAAACCACCGTTGAAGAGCTGGCCGAGTATTCGGGTGTGCCGGTATGGAACGGTCTTACCAATGAATTCCATCCAACCCAGATCCTCGCCGACTTCCAGACCATGATGGAGCACAGCGACAAGCCGTTGCACCAGATCTCTTTCTGCTACCTCGGCGATGCCCGCAACAACATGGGGAA
>SLNX01000036.1 GCA_007132825.1 Bacteroidales bacterium
GGTGCTACGGTTCAGCTTGTTGGAACCGACGGTACACTGCGACAAATGGAAACAGATCAGGAGGGCAGATATGCCTTTGAACCTTCCATGTTAAGAGAGAACACAAGGTATGAGATTCTTGTAAATAAAAGCGGGTATTTCTCTAACCGCGCACAGCAATCAACCATAGGTTTTGACAGAAGTCAGAATTTTGTGGTGGATGTGGCCATTGCACCAATACCTGAAACAGCCATTGAGCTTCCTGAGATTCTCTATGACTTCGATAGCTGGGTGTTAAGGCCCCAGTTCAAAGACTCACTAAACGGCCTTGTGCAAACAATGTACGACAACCCTACCATTGTAATAGAACTGGCATCCCATACCGATAGCCGGGGAACGTACGAATACAACGATACCCTTTCGCAGCGAAGGGCACAAGCCGTTGTGGATTACCTGATAGATCAGGGGATCAACAGGGAAAGACTTGTAGCAAGAGGGTATGGAAAGAGAAATCCAAGGGAGATCGTGCAAACCATAGAAAGAGATGGCTATCTCTTTGAAGAGGGCACAGTACTTTCTGAAGAGTTTATAAACAACCTTCAGGATGAAGAGCATCGTGAGGTTGCCCACCAGATGAACCGTCGAACCGAGTTTCGAGTGATCGGTGAGGACTATGAACCACCAGAGGATCAAGAGACACCGGACTCGCCACCACCCGAAACCCCGGGACGCCGTTCCGGAGAGGATTGACAGTGATGCTGTTGCCGGATATTTTTGTCATAATTTCAGTCCGATGAAGTATGAAAAACGTGGTGTTTCAGCCTCCAAAGAGGATGTGCACCAAGCGATTAAAAACCTGGATAAGGGCCTGTATCCACGCGCATTTTGCAAAGTAGTTCCTGATATTCTGGGTGGAGATCCCGGTTACTGCAATGTGATGCACGCTGATGGCGCCGGCACGAAATCATCACTGGCATACATGTACTGGATGGAAACAGGCGATCTATCTGTCTGGGAAGGAATCGCGCAGGATGCCATAGTGATGAACCTTGATGACCTTTTGTGCGCCGGTGTGGTTGATAATATGCTTGTATCCTCCACCATAGGAAGAAACAAGAAGCGAATACCCGGAGAGGTGATTGCAGCCATCATCAAGGGAACTGAATCTTTTCTGGATAAAATGCGCAGCCTTGGTGTGAATATGATATTAACAGGAGGAGAAACGGCAGACGTCGGGGATCTTGTGCAAACCGTGATAGTTGATTCAACCGTAATGGCGCGCACTTCCAGATCCGAAATTATCACCAACGAAAAAATTCAACCCGGCGATGTGATTGTTGGACTCGCATCATCAGGCCAAACGATTTATGAGGATCAATACAACAGTGGCATGGGAAGCAATGGCCTGACCTCTGCAAGACACGATCTGTTTCATAAAAAATATGCCACCCGATATCCTGAAAGCTATGATAAGGGCCTGAAAACCGAAGTTGCATATACCGGAAACCTTGACCTGACCAGTAAAGTCGATGAGTTACCACTGGATGCCGGAAAGATGGTTTTGAGCCCTACACGCACATATGCACCCGTGATCAGGGAGATCTTCAGGATTTGCAAGCCAGAAATTCACGGGATGATACACTGCAGTGGTGGTGGCCAGACAAAAGTGCTTCATTTTCTCCAAAACATGCACATCATCAAAGACAATCTTTTTGAATTACCACCGCTTTTCAGGATCATCAGAGAGCAATCAGGTGTGTCAAAACAGGAGATGTACCGTGTGTTTAACATGGGACACAGAATGGAACTGTATACGAATGAAAAAACTGCTTCTGAGATAATAGATATTTGTCATTCATTCAAACTGGAGGCAAAAGTTATAGGCCGTGTCGAATATTCAACCGGAAAAAGACTTACCATCATAGATAAGGAGGGTGTCTTTGAATATTCGTGACTTTTGTCCTGTGATTTTTTGTAATTTTGCAGGCTAAAACCATCATAATTATGTTACTGGAAAAGCTACAGGCAATCAAAGAAAGGTTTGAGGAGGTTGGCGGGTTAATCGCTGACCCGGAAGTTATTGCCGATATGAAGCGTTACATTGACCTGAACAAGGAATATAAGGATTTGCAATCTATTGTTGAGGCTTATCACACTTATAAGAATGTGATCGACAATATTGATTCATCTCGAGAGATGCTTCAAAAAGAAAAGGATCCTGAATTCCGGGAAATGGCCAGGACTGAACTTGACGATCTGACCTTAAAGAAAGACCAACTTGAGGAGCAAATCCGGATCATGTTGATTCCGGCTGATCCGCAGGACGACAAAAATGCCATCGTGGAAATCCGTGCAGGAACAGGCGGTGATGAGGCAGCCATATTTGCCGGTGATCTTTACCGGATGTATGTCAAGTTTTGTGAGAACAAAAAGTGGAAAACCGAATTGGTTGACATGAATGAGGGTACTTCCGGTGGCTTCAAGGAGGTAATATTCAATGTTTCGGGGGATGGCGTTTACGGACTGATGAAATATGAGTCAGGCGTACATCGGGTGCAAAGGGTGCCGCAAACGGAAACCCAGGGCAGGGTGCACACCTCGGCTGCCACAGTTGCGGTTTTGCCTGAAGCGGGTGAATTTGATGTGGAACTGAAAGCATCCGATATAAAAAAAGAAACTTTTTGCTCCTCTGGTCCCGGCGGGCAATCAGTTAACACAACCTATTCAGCTGTTCGTTTAACACATATCCCGACAGGTATCGTTGTTTCCTGCCAGGACCAAAAATCGCAGATCAAGAACCTCGATAAAGCCATGAAGGTGCTGCGAACACGCCTTTTTGACATGGAGTACAAAAAATACCTGGACGAGATTGCCTCCAAAAGGAAAACCATGGTTTCAACCGGTGACAGATCTGCAAAAATCCGCACCTATAACTTCCCACAGGGAAGGATGACCGATCATCGGATCGGACTCACAATGTATAACCTTAGTTCGGTAATGGATGGTGATATTCAGGAGATTATTGACGCCCTTCAGCTGGCTGAAAATGCAGAAAAGCTTAAAGAAGGCGTTGCTTAAAGCATATTCAGTTTATGAACCGTAAAGAACTTTCAGCATTGATCCGCAGAAAACGTAGCTTTCTGTGTGTTGGCCTTGACCCCGACCCTGAGAGGCTCCCCAAGCATTTGAAAGGTACGGCTGATGACCCGCTTTTTGAATTTAGCCGCCGCATCATTGATGCAACCATCGATTATGCTGTTGCCTATAAACCAAATACATCATTTTTTGAAGTCCACGGAAGCAAAGGGTGGCAGAGCCTTGAAAAGACCATTGATTACCTGAAAAATCATCCCAAGGGCCCGGTATTTGCCATAGCAGACGCAAAACGGGGTGACATAGGAAATACGGCAAGGCAATATGCCCGTGCCTTTTTTGAGCACATGCTTTTTGACGCAATTACCGTGAATCCGTACATGGGCCACGATTGTGTGAAGCCTTTCTTGCAATTTAAAGACAAATGGGCAATTCTCCTTGGCATTACTTCCAACCCAGGAGCCCTGGATTTCCAGATATTACAACCACAGCTGCCTATGCTGCTTGAGAAAATGGGGATCAAAACGGTGTACTGGAAAAAGCTCTACGAAATTGTAATGGAGCAAAGTATGAACTGGGGAACTTATGATAACATGATGTTTGTAGTCGGTGCTACCCATTCAGATCAGCTATCCAACATACGGGACCTTGTTCCAGATCATTTTTTCCTGATCCCAGGCGTAGGGGCACAAGGCGGCAATCTGGAGGATATCGCCGCAAAGGCAATGAATAAAGAGGTTGGAATCCTGGTAAATGCCTCACGAAGCATTATTTACGCATCCTCAGGTGAGGATTTTGACCTGCAAGCCGGAAAAGCCGCAAAGGCCCTTCAAATGCAAATGAATGCCATTCTCGAACAAAACCAGTTTTAAGATTTCACATTCTTTTGTTGTTACCTGATCTCCCTGATCCAAAAAACCATGGGTTTCAGGCTTTCACCGTTTTCGTTCAGATCCTGCCATGAAAATGAGGTAACGAGATCCGAACGGCGTGTATAACCTCTTTTTATCCAAAATGGATCTAACGGTGCATAGCCAACGGGTCGTTCAGGATGATCATCAGGACGCACTACAGCGCAAAAAGCGGTGTGACTGAAGCGCTTCAGCATTTTTGCATGGGATTCCCGTTCATCAAAAAATTTGTGACCGATGCCTCTTCCCCGATAGGCTTTCATTAACAAAGATTCTCCAAAATAAAAAATCTTATCAGGTGCTAATTCAGTGTGAACAAAAGGAGCTTTAACCTCATCCGATTCCATTGACATGGGCATACCGGAAGACGCACCCACAACTTGCTCACCATCAAGGGCAAGCACTATTATCGCATCTTTTGAACGCAGATAAACCGACAGGTATTCTTCTTCATATTCCGAACTGCCATCGTACAGGTAAGGAAAATCACGAAATAGTTCCATCCTGAGCCGTGCAAGATCCTTTATGTAGGGCTTTATTCCTTCCCCTTTAACAATTTTAACTTGTACATTCATCTTTAATCAATCTCAACCTTTACCTTAACCTTAATCTTAACCTTAATCTTAATATCTTTGCAAGCAATTGTAAAAATAATAAATTGACTTTTATGCCCGATTTTTCTTTTTTTGGTTTTGATGAAAAAGTGATGCTTGGCCTTGAGGCAATGCGTTTTGAGAAACCAACCGATATCCAGTCGCAAGTGATTCCTGAGGTGATGAAAGGATCTGATGTAATTGGATGCGCCCAGACAGGCACAGGAAAAACAGCAGCTTTCTTGCTGCCTGTCATTGATCACATCATTAAAAAACCGGAAACAGAAAAAACCTGTGCATTAATTGTTGTTCCAACCAGGGAGCTGGCGGTTCAGATTGCCCAGCAGCTCGAGGGATTCTCGTATTTTGCCCCATTGAGCTCTATTGCAATATACGGTGGCGGCACCGGGGAGGTATATGCCAATGAAAAAAGGGCGCTGACCAGCGGAGTTGATGTAGTTGTTTGTACACCCGGCCGGATGATCAGCCATTTAAATCTGGGCTATGTTGATTTTTCAAGACTTGAGTTTTTGATTCTTGATGAGGCGGATCGCATGCTGGATATGGGTTTTTTTGATGATATCATGAAAATCATCTCATTTTTGCCCAAAAAGCGCCAAAGCCTTTTGTTCTCAGCCACTATGCCTCCGAAGATCAGGGAGCTGAGCCGGAAGATCCTCGATAAACCTGCGGAGATTAACATCGGACTGGCTACTCCTCCCGAAAAGATTCACCAGGAAGCATACGTTGTGTATGAAACACAAAAGATAGAGCTGTTGCCAATGCTCATCGCTGACCGGACCATGAAAAGCATATTGATCTTTGGTGCTACAAAAACAGGGGTGAAACAGATCTCTCGTCAATTAAAGAAGGAAAACCATGATGTGGATGAGATCCACTCCGACCTTGAGCAAAAGGAGCGGGAAGCGGTGATGAACCGTTTTAAAAGCAGACAAACGCGTATTCTTGTCGCAACGGATATCGTTTCAAGGGGAATAGACATTGACGATATCGACCTGGTAATCAACTACGATGTTCCTAATGATGCAGAAGACTACGTGCATCGGATTGGCAGAACGGCGAGGGCGGAGAACCTTGGTAAGGCCTGCACGCTGATCGGGTTAAAGGAACAGGAAAAATTTGCCGGAATCGAGAAATTGCTTAAACGTGAAATTGCAAAAATGCCTTTACCGGACAAAATAGGTCAGGGTCCTGAATACAAACCATCAGGAAAAAAACATATCCGGAAGCCAAAACGAAGGTTTCAGAAACGGGGAAGGAAAACAGGTACTAAGCGTCGCTAGCCTCGTCTTTTTCTTCTCCTTCTGTTTTATCGTCCACTTTTTCTGCCCCCTCCTCTTGTTTTGATTGTTCAGATACTTGAGTAGATCCTGACTGATCCTGCAATTGGTCCCTCGGGATGATTTCCCCTTGCATTTCACCAATCTTCTCAAATGTTTCCTCCAACGCCTCTTTGAACTTGTCAAAATCTTCCCGGTACAGAAACAACTTATGCTTCTCGTAAAAGAAATTCCCGGTTTGCTGATTAAAGCGACGTTTGCTTTCTGTGATTGTCAGATACAATTCATTGGCGCGTGTGGCCTTTACGTCAAAGAAGTATGTCCTCTTCCCGGCTCTTACTGCTTTTGAAAAAATATCGTCTCTTGGTACATTCGTGCCAAATTCTTCCATGATGAATCCTCTTTTCTTTTAATGTTTTGGCATATCTAAAGAACACCCGTTCTTTGTTCAACGGAAAACAAATATACTAATTCTTGAATAAAAACAGTTAATTTTGCATCAATTATTGATCGGGAGATGAAAGTTTGTCATTCCTGATACGTTAAGTTAAGAAAAGTTCCCTGATATGCTAAACAGACGGCACCTTCGTGTAAAAGTCCTTCAAAGTCTTTACGCCTATTATCAGTCACATAATGAGGACCTTGTAACTGGAGAAAAAGAACTGATGCTTTCCATTGAAAAGATTTATGATCTTTATCTACACCAGTTACTATTGCTTGCAGAACTGGCCGATGAAGAGGAGCGAATCATTGAAGAGAACCTGAACAAGCACCTTCCCACCAGCGAAGACTTGAACCCAAACCGTCGGTTTGCCGAAAATGAATGTCTGAAACGGCTTCGTAATAATGAAAAGCTGCTGAAGGATGCACGAGAAAGACATGTTAACTGGGAGGGGAACAAAGATCTTGTCAGGAAAATCGCCCATAGCCTTAGGCAACAGCAATTTTACCATAACCATCTCGAAAGTGAAGAAACCGGATTTGATGATGATGCCCGGTTTGTAATTCGTGTTTTAAAGAAAACCATAATGCCTTTTGAGAACCTCCATGCATTTTATGAAGAAAAAAGCATTTACTGGCTTGTTGATTGGGAGTTGGTCAACAAGATGGTGATAAAAACACTGAAAAATGCAACAGAATCAGGGGGCAACATTCAGATCATGGAATTGTTTAAGGATCCATCAGATAAGGTTTTTACAAAAGAATTGTTTAAACGTACCATTCTGAATCATGAGGAATCAGATAAGATCATTTCGACCAAGACAAAAAACTGGGATGTGGAACGGATTGCCCTTATGGATATGATCATCATGCAGATGGCGCTGACGGAGATCCTTAAATTTCCTGAAATTCCGGTTAAAGTAAGCCTGAATGAATATATTGAGCTTTCAAAAATGTACAGCACACCGAAAAGTAAGGTATTTGTAAATGGCGTGCTTGATAAACTGGTTGAGGACCTGGTTCGTGACAAAAAGATATCGGGACACATGCTTCGATAGATGCATGGCATCCAAATGATTTATTAACTTTGCATCAATATTAAACTTTAAAAAGAAACAGATGAACTTGTTGAGTATTTTACTAATGGCCCCTGCTGAAAACGGCAATCCTCTTGTATCATTCCTGCCTTTAATCTTGATTATCCTGGTTTTTTACATGTTCTTCATTCGTCCGCAAATGAAGAAACAGAAAGATCTTCGAAAATACCGTGAATCATTGAAAAAGGGAGATAAGATTATCACCATCGGAGGCATTCATGGAAAAATTGTTGAGGAACAAGAGCGTACTTTTACCATAGAGGTAGAAGGAGGAAACAGATTACGCATTGAGCGCTCTGCCGTCGCAATGGATGGGGCTTCTGAACAGCTCGGTGACAAACGATAAATGGTTTGGAAATATCTATGGCGAAAACGGTCTTCACTAACACCCGGTGAAGCGGCAAGTAAGCGGAGGGTAACCATTTTTGCCCTTTGCATAGTTTTTAGTGCCCTGTTTTGGCTGTTTTCCAAACTGTCACAGGAAAACAGTGCGTCATTTAATATTCATGTCCATTTTAATAATTTCCCGACAGGACTCGTTGCGGCATCTCAGAGCGACGTTATGGTTCAATACAGTATTGAAACCACCGGCATTCGGCTGTTGAAAGCCTACTTTTTCAGGCCCACAGACACCCTGATGATCCCGGTTGACGGTCTTCCAATTGTTCAACGCCAGGGGAGGCCATTTTATGCAGTTACTGATAACCAACTTTTCGAAAACCTTTCAGAAAAAATTGAAGGTTCGGCAACGGTAAGCAATATCCGGCCAGATACCATTTTTCTGGAACTTGTGCCGGCAAAAAGAAAAAAGTTGCCGGTACGTTTGAATGCGAATATCCGCTATGCACAAAGGTTTCGATCCTATGGGCCCATTCTGGTAGAACCCGACAGTGTCTGGATCACTGGTCCGCAAACCATCATCGATACATTGCAGTATGTGTCAACAGCAAACTGGGAGAGTCCACCTTTAAGGGAAACAACGCAAATTACCGTTCAGCTTCAGAAACCTGCTGCAATCAAATCAATTGAACTTGGCGTGCAAGAGGTTCTTGTGGAAGTGCCGGTTGCCGAATTTACTGAGTCTTCCATGGAACTTCCCGTGGTTATCAATTGCCCTGGGGATTATGCAACCTCTGAAGTTCGTCTTTTTCCGAATACGGTAAGGGTTAGCTACCTGGTGGCTTTGCACGATTATGCCACGGTTGTACCGCAAATGTTTCAGGTATCGGTAGTTTGCCCGCAAGTGCAGCAAACAGCCGATGGCAGACTCGAAGTTGCTGTTGAAAAACATCCCCCTTTTGTGGATGTCATTGCCGTGAAACCATCGTTTGTGGAATACATAATTCTTGAATGATATGGCAGCAATACAGGTTGGATTAACAGGCAACATCGGTAGCGGTAAAACAACTGCTGGCAGGTTGTTCGAAACAATCGGCGTTCCGGTCTATTATGCGGACGACCACGCAAAAAGACTACTTAATGAACCAGATGTGGCCTCGCATATCCGAACGCTCTTCGGCGATGAGTGTATTGGAGCAAACGGACTGCCGGATCGAAAAGCTTTGGCAAAAAAAGTTTTTGCGAATACCCGGTTATTGCAAAAACTCAATGAACTTATACACCCACTTGTGAGAGTCGATTTTCAGCGCTGGGCCGCATATCAAACTGACCACCCATATGTTATCATGGAAGCGGCGATATTGTTTGAAACAAAACGGGCAAAGCAGTTTTATAAAAACATCCTTGTAACAGCCCCCGAGGAATTGCGAATTCAAAGGGTTTGTGCAAGAGATGGCGTCGCGGCGCGTGATGTGAGAAAAAGGATGCAACACCAGATTCCTGAAGAAAAGAAAGTACAAATGGCAGACTTCGTGATAAATAATGATGGTAAAGAACCTCTCATTCCCCAGGTTGAAAGTATTCATCAACGAATATCTGCGTTAATTAATAAATCGGTTTAACAATGTAGGTTTTAAATAAAATAAGAGAGATTGTTGACACGTTTCATAATATGTAATTGATTTAATAACAGGCTGAAGTAATACTGAATCAATACCAAGCCATTTTTTAGGATTGTTTTGTTAAAAAAATATCTGTTTTTTTCACTGCTTTTCGTACCGTTTTTTTTGTCGGCTGTTTACGGACAGGGGCAAAGTGGTCGTGTTTACGAATTTCTCAACCTACCTGCCACGGCGCGCATTACCGCTTTGGGTGGCAATGCCTTTCCCACCATGGACCCCGATCTGGGCATGGCGTTAACCCATCCATCACTGCTGGCGCAAGATGTAAATCAGCATCTGAGTTTAAACTTTGTTGATTATTTTGACGATATCAATTACGGAACTGTAGCATTCTCCCAGTATTTTGATCGTCTCGGACAATTTAGCCTGGCAATGCAATATGTAGATTATGGCCGCTTTATTGAAGCTGATGAGGTGGGTCAGATCCTTGGTGAGTTTACGGCCGGCGATTATAGCCTCCAAATCGGCTGGGGACGCCTGCTAAGCGAGCAACTGATGATGGGCAGCAACCTGAAGATGATTTATTCCTCTTTATATCCGGAGTCCTCATTTGGTATTGCCGTTGATGTTTCTGTGGCTTATGCGATACCCGAGCAACAGATCATCATGGCTCTTTCTGCGCGAAACATTGGCCGGCAGATAACGCAATATCACGACGGTGTTAGGGAGTCCCTTCCTTTTGACCTTGCCTTTGGGGTTTCCAAAAAGCTCAATAACGCACCCTTCCAGTTTTCGCTCGTTGCAAACAACCTGCATAACTTTGGATTGTCTTATGAAAGTCCTTTACTGATGCCTGATCATTTTAATGATGATAACGAGAGGGGCTTCCAGGATAAAGCCTCCGACTTTGCTGATGACTTGATGCGTCACATCACACTTGGGGTCGAATTCATGCCTTTGGAAAGTTTTAGTTTCCGTGCAGGATATAACTACCGGCGCCGGCAGGAAATGAAAGTGGAGAGCAGGCTTTCAACAGTTGGCTTCTCGTGGGGTTTTGGAATCAGAATATCCCGATTCCACCTTCAGTATGGCAGGTCTAACTATCATCTGGCCGGTGCACCTAATCATATTTCAATTAGCACAAGTCTGGAAGATCTGTTTCATCGCCCTGCCGGAAACAATAATGCGCCTAATTAATTATTCTCATAATGACCCGGATGACTCTGGCAATGCATATGCTTTTTTTAACGCTGACACTTTTTTCGGCAAGCTTTGTACAGTCAAACAATCTGGAGGACCATTCGCAGGGATATTGGGTTTTCTTTACCGACAAAGAGGATGTCCACTTTGATCCGCATCAGTTTTTTGATGAGAAAGCGATTGAAAGAAGAATACGCAACGGACTGTGCTTGTACGACACCATAGACTTTCCCGTAAACCAAAAATACATTGCCGCTGTAAAATCGATAGTTCCCCGCGCAGATGTTGTCAGCCGATGGTTTAATGCGGTGCACGTTTATGCCGACGAAGGGGAGCTGGATATTCTGGAAGCGCTGTCTTTTGTGAAATCTGTAGAACCGGCTTCATTGCGTTTGGTTCCCGCTTCTTTGGAATATGATGCCAATGAAGCTTCCATGCTGGATCGTGTTGATGCCGGATTGCTGAAGAATCAACTTAGCCACATGAAAGGTAATCTCTTTCATTCCAACGAAATTACAGGGAAAGGGGTCCGCATAGCAGTCTTTGATGCTGGTTTCAGGGGAGTGGATTCTCACCCTGCATTTCGTCATGTTCGAAAGAATAATCAGATAATTGCTACCTGGGACTTTCACAGAGATCGCAAAAATGTTTACACCTCAA
>SLNX01000160.1 GCA_007132825.1 Bacteroidales bacterium
GACATCAGTCCGGTAAGATATGCCGCAGGAGGTGTTTCTGCATTCATCTCCATCATGCGTGGATGCGAAAACTTTTGTGCCTATTGCGTGGTTCCGTTTACCCGCGGAAAAGAACGAAGCCGCGATCCGGAATCCATATTGTCTGAAACCCGCGATCTTATCAGGGAAGGATATCGGGAAATAACCCTACTTGGCCAAAACGTTAACTCATATAAATGGAATAATAAGGAAACAGGCCTCATAACGGGCTTTGGTAAGTTGCTTGACATGGTAGCATCCCTTGATCCCCGCTTGCGGGTCCGGTTTGCCACCTCCCATCCAAAGGATCTCTCTGATGAACTTTTACTCTGCATGGCAGCACACCCAAATATTTGCAATGCCATCCACCTGCCGGTTCAATCTGGAAGCACCTCCGTGCTTTCCAGAATGAACAGGAAATACACACGCGACGATTACCTGAATCGTATCAAGGCAATCCGGAGGATTTTGCCGGGATGTGCTATTTCAACAGACCTGATCGCCGGTTTTTGTGGTGAAACGGAAGAGGAACATAAAGAAACCCTGTCTCTGATGGATGAAGTGGGCTTTGATTTTGCTTTTATGTTTAAATATTCTGAGCGACCCGGAACACTTGCTGCAAAGAAGTATGAGGATGATGTACCGGAAAACGTGAAGACACGGCGTCTAACGGAGATCATCGACAAACAACAGGAACTTTCTCTAATAAGCAACCAAAGGGATGTAGGTACTGTTCAGGAAGTGCTTGTGGAGGGCCGCTCCAAACGTTCAGAAACTAAGGCAATGGGGCGGGCAGAGAATAACAAGGTGGTTATTTTCCCGGATGAAGGCTTTTCGCCGGGAGATTACGTTAGGGTTAAGATCGCCGACTGCACCTCAGCCACACTAAAGGGTTAAGGTAGAGGCTGAGCGTAAGCGGAGTCCCGAAAGCGAAGCGATTTGGGATTGAGATTAAGGTTGGGGCAGCCGGGGCTCGATTCAAAGGTTTCCGGCTTGTTGCTTACCGGCTTTCAGAATCCCTTCCGCAGCAAAAAAATCTGCCATGGTGGTGATCTTTAAGTTTTCTTTTTCTCCGTCGACCAGGTACAGACGCTCTCCCATTTCTTCAACTACACTGGCATCATCGGTAAATGTTTCTTTATATCCTGAGTTGTAAGCTTTTTTTAATAATGATGCTTCAAAACACTGTGGTGTTTGCACCAGCCTGACCTTTTGCCGGGGCAGGGGTTTGCTCATGGCATGATCAACCATTCTAACTGAATCCTGGATATCAACTACAGGTATTGCGTTTCCAGATTTTTTGGCAAAGCCGTACAGTTGCCCGATAAGTTCTCCAGAGACAAGTGGTCTGGCCGCATCATGAACGGCAACCAGGCTATTGTCAGGAATATATTTTAATCCGTTTTTTACCGAATGGAAGCGGGTTGGTCCGCCATCTACAAGCTGATGAGGAATCTTACAATCATACTCAATGCACATCTCTTCCCATTGATTGTGAAGCGTTTTGGCGAGAATGACAGTGATGTGAATATTGAGGTCGTAACGAAAGAAAGCTTCCAGCGAATGCATCAGAACCGGTTTTCCAGCCAGTTCTGCAAACTGTTTGGGCAGATAAGAATCCATTCGCGTCCCTTTACCGCCCGCAGCAATCAGCGCATGTTTTTCCATA
This sequence comes from Bacteroidales bacterium, assembly GCA_007132825.1. Classification (GTDB taxonomy): domain Bacteria; phylum Bacteroidota; class Bacteroidia; order Bacteroidales; family UBA7960; genus PUPG01. The sequence goes on from SLNX01000160.1 coordinate 1,688, forward strand.
CCTGTTGTGCCTTTACGACAAGCGTTTACTTCAGGATGAGCATTGCATCGCCATAAGTGAAAAAATGGTACTTTTCCTTGATCGCTTCCTTGTAGGCTTTCATCAGGAAGTCGAATCCGGCAAATGCCGAAACCATCATCATCAGTGTTGACTGAGGCAAATGAAAATTTGATACCATTGCATTGGCTACACTAAATTCATAGGGTGGATAAATGAACTTGTTGGTCCATCCTTCGAAAGGCTTCAGGAATCCTGAAATGGAGACGGATGACTCAATGGCCCGCATGGTGGTGGTGCCGATGGCACAAACCCTTTTTTCCTTTTCCTTTGCTTTATTCACAATCTCTGCGGTTGCGTCTTCAATGATGAACTCTTCGCTGTCCATTTTGTGTTTGCTCAGGTCTTCGACATCCACGTTCCGGAAGTTACCCAAACCGGCATGCAAAGTGATTTCTGTAAAGTCTACCCCTTTAAGCTCTAGGCGCTTGATCAGTTCCCTGCTAAAGTGCATTCCTGCTGTAGGGGCAGCAACCGCTCCCTCACGTTTGGCAAAAATCGTTTGATAGCGCTCCTTGTCTTCACGGTCAACAGGTCGGCCGATCAGCTTGGGCAGCGGTGTTTCTCCCAGCGATTCAATGGTTTTCTTAAATTCATCATAGGTGCCGTCAAACAAGAAACGCAGCGTACGCCCCCTGGAGGTTGTGTTGTCGATCACCTCGGCAACCAGGTTGTCGTCTTCACCAAAATAGAGCTTGTTGCCAATACGAATCTTTCTCGCAGGATCAACCAGGACATCCCATAAGCGCGACTCCCTGTTAAGTTCCCTGAGCAGAAACACCTCAATGTTTGCGCCCGTTTTCTCCTTAGTGCCGTAAAGCCTTGCAGGAAAGACCTTCGTGTTGTTTGCTATCATCACATCCCCATCATCAAAATAATCAATGATATTTTTAAAGGTCTTATGCTCAATCTTGCCTGTTTTTGTATGCAATACCATCAGGCGTGATTCGTCGCGGTTTGGTGCAGGTTTTTCTGCAATCAACTCTACAGGGAGGTTGAATTTAAATTGGGATAGTTTCATAGGAAAAAATTGCTTGTAAAATTTTAATCAATGCCTTGTTGGAAAGGTTTGCAAAGATAATACATCAAAAGGCCGTTGTCAATGGTTTTGGCAAAA
>SLNX01000018.1 GCA_007132825.1 Bacteroidales bacterium
AATAAACCTGTAAGGACAGCACTTGGGCTGTCCTGATCAGGCATTCACAACACACCTGGGCTTTTGTATACCTTGCAGCACCCAAAAACCAATATCAAAAATCCTTATTGTCTAATAATCAGATGCTTAAAAAATGAGCGTCAACGACGCGCATAAAACAGGTGTCGTTTAATTGATAATTTATAATTAACCATTAATAATTAACCTTTATTTTTGTGCTCAAAACCAAAAGAGACACACTATGGAAACCATTAAAACCCTTCTGGAACATAAAACGATTAGAAACTACAAGAGCGACCCAATCGCCGATGAGGTGCTGAACGAGATTCTGGAGGCGGGCTTTCGGGCGTCTACCACCGGCAACATGCAGGTGTACAGCGTTATTATCAGCAAAGACGAGGAAAAACGCAAGGAGCTCTGCAAATTGCACTTCGGACAGAAGATGGTGGAGCAGGCACCGGTTTTGCTTACATTCTGTGCCGACTTCAACCGTTTCAACAAATGGTGCCGCCTGCGGGAGGCTGACCCGGGATATGACAACTTCCTGTCATTTTTCACCGCTGCAATAGACGCTCTGTTGGTATCCCAGAATGTGGCCGTTGCCGCCGAAGCGCACGGACTGGGAATCTGCTATCTCGGGACAACAACCTATCAAGCCGATAAGCTCGTTGATTTTTTCGATTTGCCCGAAGGTGTGGTGCCTGTTACCACCCTTGTGGTTGGCTATCCTGATGAGGATCCGGAACAGGTTGATCGCCTCCCTTCTGCGGGTGTGATCCATCAGGAAACGTACAAGGATTACAATCCGGAAGAGATCGACAAGATATACAAACATAAGGAAAGCCTGCCGGTTACTGCACAACTCATCGAAGAAAACCAGCTTGAAAACCTGGCGCAAATATTTACATATAAGCGCTATACAAAGAAAGACAACATCCATTTCAGTAAGGTGTTTCTTGATGTGCTCCAGGACCAGGGGTTCATGAACAATAAGTAAACGGCGCACCTGCATCACGCAGATACGCCGTAAGAAACTCCCTGAGATTGTTATCCAAGGATTTAAGGTTGTGCGTCAGGGAAATATAATCCCTGGGTAATCACTTACCAGTGCTTTTGGGATATTTGCATTGTATTTACTGTTGATGGCTGCGATGAATGCGTTGGCCACAATGGCATTTCCCCTGGCAGACAGGTGCACTCCGTCGAGTGAGAATGCACCACCGGTAACAAATTCGGTGTTAAACTCCAGGGCATCAAAGGCGATGCCACTTCTGGTTTCCTTTAGTATTGCATTGATATCCACATAAGCCAGGTCAAACTCAGCCGCTGCAGCGATAATTATGTCATTGTATTCGTCAATAGCATTTTCTATATTGCTTAGCTGTTCAAGTGAAAGGTAAAATGCTGCAGGCAAAGGTTCTTCGACACCATAATTTATGTTTGGGTCATTCAGTAACTCCAGGGCTGTTAACAGCACCAGTTCCCCTTCTTGAAGTTGCCTGCGATAAAATGGTGCAAGTTCCGGATCCATATCTTCCACAATAAGCGGATTTTGTCCGAGTGAGAAATTGATATGAGGTAATGGTGCGTAAGCTTCGTTGAGCTGGTCAACGATGTTCTGATCTGTCAGCACTATGGGGTTGTAGGGGATTGTGTTGAAAAATGGTATTTCTGTAATTCCCGGAATATTTCCGATTACCCCTCTGGCCTCTCCTGCAGTAAGCTGACTGAGCATAAACATGTAGGCTTGCTGAAAATCAACGGTGGGTGTAATGCCCGCTCCTTCACCTCCACCCAGCGCATATCCGAGGATGTCGTTATTGCCAATCCAAAGTGAGAAGAAAGTGGGCTCCAGGGCCAGGGCATCTTCCAGAACAGTGGCAGCCGGTTCGGATGCAAAACGGCCGAAATAGGGGTTTAATGTGGCATAACCCGGGAAAAGCAGGTGTTGTGCTTGTGCTCCGGGTACACCCATGTTGTGAAACGGGCCTTCAGTGCCGAAGATGTTTTCAAAGTTCCCCGGATCAGGATCTCCGGGCATAGGAACGGGTAATAGAGATCCTTCAACCACACCCAAAACAAGTCGCCCGCCAAGTCCCAGCTCATCCTTCATCAAAGGTTGGGTAAACTCAGCTAAACCTGCATACATAAGCTGGTTGGCCAAAATATTGCCTATAGAGTTCTCTTGTCCTGACCTGTACAATGCATTGTCTGCAAATCCGGCTGTAAGGGAGTTGCCAATGCTTACGAAAGTGGTCAGGTCCAGTTCGCCGGCGTCTGCCTGAAACTCGTCAAGCTCTGCCTCACAAGCTGAAAACAGAAAGAAGGGCAGAAACAATAAGATATATTTGATTTTTTTGAAGTTCATAGGATGTTGTTTTTTTTTGGTTATAAACTGTAACTGATTCCTAAACCGGGGATCATGATCCTTGATTTATAGGTGCCTCCAAAATTGGCCGGAGCAAACTCCCTTTCCCCTTCAAACCCGAGGATAAAAAGCAGGCTCAGGTCGATGCTGAGGTTTTGCATCGGTAAAAATGACAACCCCCCTGTAAAGGCCAGATTGTCGAGGCTGGGTGTTTCGGGTGAGAAATAGATCTCATTGACAGGCGATGGGTCATAATAAGCGCCGGCACGAAGGTAAAACGCATCGTTCAGTCGATACTCACCACCAGCCCTAACAATCAGCGTGTTGCTGTATTCTCTCGGACTTGTGTCGTTGAGATCGGGATTCTGTTCAAATTCAAATGCCAGCGATTCGTAGGCATCCCAGAATACATAGTTCAGCGCCATGCCGATCATCAGGTCTCGCGTAACCTGGTATGACAGCCCAAAATCGAGGTTTGCTGGCAATGGCAGCATCGTTGACACCTTGCTGTCGGGGAAATTTGGTTTCAGGGAAGCCGGAACGGAGAAAATGGCATCACCGTCATCTACCTCCATGTCGATGCGTGAGCGGTAGCTGACCCCAATGTTCAGACCCATGTCGGAAGCATACAAAATGCCGGCATTGAAACCGTAGTTGGTCGTGCTGCCTTCGATGGCAACCTGTCCTTCAGCCTGGTGATCCTGGACTGGAAGCGCCCTTTTCAGGTCAACGCTTCCAATGGTGTAAATGAACCCTGCGCCCACCGAGAGGTTATCGGTAATTTTATAGGAGAGGGTCGGCTGAATGGTTAAAGCCATCAGGGATATCTCGTCTATAAGAAACCGGCCTGCCCAGCCATCTTCCCATTTCAGGCTATTGCCGTAAGGTGTGTTTACTGCAAGCCCGGCTGCCAGCCTGTCGGTGATCATCCCGGCTGCATAAAAGTAAAAGGGAGTACCCATAGAGTTGTCTGTTTGGGCGCGGTATGCCGATGGCTCACGCATCCTGAAAGCGGTACTGGCAAAAATGCCACTGGCGCCGGCTTGTACGCTGAGCGTTTGAGGCATCAATGCCAATGCGCCAGGATTGTAGAATGATGCACTGGCATCCAAATTGAGTGAAGTGCCGATCAGGCCCATCCCAATCTGCTTCTGGCCGTGCAGGCTTACCTGGTAGCCGCCTGCCCACAGCGTTGTGCTTGTCATGATAAGTAACAAGGCAATAAAAATTGTCTTTCGCATAATTTAATGGATTTGTAAATAAACGTATGATTATTGTTTCAGTAAAAGTGACAAAGATAATAAATAAAATAAACATTAAACGAATGTTTATAGGGATTAATAATTAAAGCTACTCCCTCCAATGAATTCTCTAAGGATTGAGGTGGGGGGAATGTCAACCGGATTGATTGGGATCAGCAATGAGAGCAGCCGCTGTATCCGTTTTGCCTCTTCACAGATCAGGGCATTGTCGCTGTCAAAATCTTTCAGGATTTCCGGAGCATAATGGGCAAATACGGCAGGTTCGTATACAAGTGCTGAGTTAAACAAGGCGTGGGCACTTTCCTGGTAAGGGAAAATGCTTTTGTATTCATTCTGGATGATGTCTGGCCATCGACTGATGGTTTCCCTGTAGTCGTAACCCCTGAAGAGTTGATCACGGATCATCCGTCGCATCAGCCGGTGATCGGATGTGGACAGGGGCAAATGATCGTGGATGTTTAACGTGCTCAGGGCAGATACATAAAGTCTGAACGATTCAACATCCATGACCTCGCGCCACAATTCAGGATTCAGTCCGTGAATACCCTCAACGATGAGGTAGGTGTCATTGTCAACTACAGTTGCTTGTTTTTCGGGAGTGGCACCTTTTCCGTCAAAATGGTATTTGGGCAGGTGAACCGGTTTGCCGGCCAGAAGGTCGTTGATGTTTTTTCTGAACAACTTAAGATTGAGTGCCGTGATCAGCTCGAAGTTCTTCATCCCGGTTTGTGGATCATCTGGTATTTGGCTGTGCGGCAGGTAGAAATTGTCGAGCGACAGGGCGATCACCTTTTGCTTTAGGATTTTCAACTCGATGGCAAGTCTTTTTGCCGAGGTGGTTTTCCCCGATGATGTGGGACCGGCGAGGAATATCACCCTGGGTTTGTCAGGATGACTCAGAATGGTGTCGGCGATCTGTGAGATCCTCCTTGCTTGCCAGGCTTCCGATAGTTTAATGAACTCCGGAAGCCTGCCCTCCGTAATCACATTGTTGAGTTCTGCGAAACTGGCGATCCCCAGGTAGCGCATGGTCTCTTCCGATTCTTCAAATCCTTGGAAATACTTGCTCTGTATCGCCTTTACCGGCATTACCCGGTTAAAGAACACCGGATCTGCTATTAGAAAAAAACCCTTTCCAAAAGGCTGAATTTGAAAATGCTGCAGCCGTTCATAATCTTCAGTAAGATAATTTGGGAAAAACTCACCATAGCCATTTAAGTGTGCCAGGGGAAATCCACCCAATTCTGCCTGAGGGGTCTTCGAACGGATCAGTTGTAGCATGTCGTTGCGGCCATATTTGTCAAAATAGGCGAGCAGTTCGGAGGTGTTGAGCTGGTCATAACGGATCTTTTCCTGATTAAAGATCATCTTATGGATGGCTTTTTCAATGGCTTGCAATTCTTCATGAGTAGCCTCATGATCCTGAAAATAGCCATATACGCCACCCGGAATGCTGTAAGCAACATAAAAGGGGTGGTCGGGGAGCACCATAGAAGCGGCCTTGTTAAAAAGCACCAGCAATGGCTCCATCAGCCGCCGGAAGGAAAGCTTTACAGCCTCCGGTTTCTGAAACCCGTTTGTATTGTATTTAATTGCTTTTTCCATTCTAAAATCCCAATCAATCAACCAATCAACCAAAAGGATGACAAAGATAATGCATTCGGAATAGCCTGAAACATCTTTTTTTGTTGTCGGCAGGTTGGCTTATTTAAATGGTTATTCATATCGTTTCGGGCATAAAATAATGGTTGAATGTCATTTTTTATTGTGAATTTCGGAAAAATCATGTAGGTTTGCTCTGGAAAAAAGTATTGATCAATCAGGAAGAAAAAAACTCAGCATGATAGACCTGACTACTAATTACATGGGGATGGAACTTCGCAGTCCGGTGATCGTCGGAAGCTCCGGCCTTACCAAAGACATTAAAAACCTGCAATTGTCGGATGAAAAGGGTGCCGGTGCCGTGGTGCTTAAATCCTTGTTTGAAGAGCAGATCAAGTTCGAGGTCCGTAAGCTATTTTCTTATGATGATGCACAAAGCGCATACACCGAAGCGGAAGATTATATCAGGAACTATGCACGCGAGCAAACCCTTGACGACTATCTGAACATCATTGTGGAGGCAAAAAAGAGCATATCGATGCCCGTCATTGCCAGTATCAACTGCACCAGTGCAGATGAATGGCCTGCTTTCGCAAAAAACATTCAGGAAGCGGGTGCAGACGCCCTCGAATTAAATGTATATGCGCTTCCTTCCAATGAGAATAAAGAGGGCGCTGCATATGAAAAGCTGTATTTTGATGTGATCGAAAATGTTAAAAAGCAGATCAGCATTCCGATTTCCCTCAAGATAGGTTCAAACTTTTCTGGTCTTGCAGAGATGATCAAGAAACTGTCGTGGAGCGGTGTGAAAGGGATTGTCATGTTTAACCGTTTCTTTAACCCCGACATCGACATTGACAATTTCCGGATCAAACCAGCAAACCTTTATAGCGATCCATCGGAGATCACTTCTTCCCTGAGATGGATCGCCATAATGGCAGGAAAAGTCCAGACAGACCTTTGTGCATCAACCGGCGTGCACGATGGGAAAGGGGTTGTGAAACAACTGCTGGCCGGTGCTAATGCCGTACAGGTCTGTTCCACCCTTTATAAAAACGGTTTTGACCAGCTTGATCTCATCCATGACGAGATCAAAGCATGGATGGAAAAGAATCAATACAAGAAAATTACCGACTTCAGGGGTAAAATGAGCCAGAAAATGACCGAAAATCCGGCTGCATTCCTCCGCGTTCAGTTTATGAAGCACTTTGCCGGCATTGAATAATAATCATACTATTGCCCGACTGTCCAAAAGCTGCTTTAGGCTTTTTTAACAACATGGTTTTGTTCAAAACAAAACATATACATAATTTTGTGTGTTATATTTGTATGTTAAAAATTCAAATCACCACGTGTTAACCACATCAAAAACTGGATATTATGAAAAAAACTTCACAAAACAAAAGTACTGTATATTCCTTTTTTATTCTGGTTGGTTTGCTGGGACTTTCTTTTCTGGGGTATTTCCTGATCAGTGAAGCTTCTGAGCCAGCTTTAGATGCATCAGGTGAGTATGTCTCGTCTGGTCTGGTCATAAATCTTGATGCCGATGGTTTTGATGAAGCAATAAGTGAGGGTGTTGTGCTGGTTGACTTTTGGGCAACATGGTGCCCTCCCTGCAGGATTCAGAATCCTATACTGGAAGAACTGGCAGTTGCGGTTAGCGATGTGGCCACCATTACCAAACTTGACGTGGATGATCACGGAAGTGTTGCAAGCCGTTTTCAAGTAAGGAGCATTCCGACACTTATCCTTTTTAAGGATGGCCAGGTTGTTGAACGTTATACTGGTGTTCAGCAAAAGTCGACGCTTAAAGCCGCCATTCACAAACATTTATAAATCAATTATTCATTCAAATACAACATATTATTGTCATGGAAAATTTAACAAAAGAGGTATTCAAAGAGAAGGTTTTTGATTTTGAGGCAAACAAAGAGTGGAAGTTTGAAGGGGACAAGCCCTGCATCATCGACTTTTATGCTGATTGGTGTGCACCGTGCCGGGCACTGACACCGGTGATGGAAGAGCTTTCGGAAGAATACAAGGACAAGGTTGATATTTACAAAATAGATACGGAAAAGGAGCAGGAGCTTGCAGCGATGTTTGGCATCCGTAGCATTCCGAGTATTTTGTTTGTGCCGAAGGATGCACAACCCCAAATGGCAACCGGTGCGCTTCCGAAAGAAGCCCTGGTGAAAGCCATTGAAGATGTGCTGGATGTTAAGGCATAATTTAAACCAACTAATTATCAAAGAATCCATTTGCAATGAGCGAACCAGTGAAAAACAATGAACAGCGCAACGAAGGGGGAAGATCGCGGTTGTCGCCTCTGCGTTTGGCACCGCGTAAATATTTTACCGTTCTTTCCGCATTTGTGATTTTGGGAATTTTTGGGGGTTACGGTTATTATGCATTGATCGGATGCAGTACCGGTAGTTGTGCCATCACCTCGAACCCTTATATGAGTATGGTCTGGGGCGGATTGATCGGTTATCTGCTCCCCGATTTCTTTGTAAAGAAGGCCGCTGAAGAGAACTGATCTATTTCGGGGCAATTTTTAGCAAGTAAGCTCCCAGCAAGCCGAAAAGTATATTTGGAATCCATACGGCAAGCATTGGATGCAGGTTGCCATTTGTTGCAAAAGTGGTTGTTACCTGCATAAAAAGGATAAAAGCGAAACTAAGGGTGATACCGGCTCCAAGATGCAAACCAATTCCTCCGCGTACTTTCTGACTGGAAAGTGCTACTCCAATTACCGTAAGCACCAGCGTGGAAAAAGGAAAAGCAAGTCTCCGGTGTTTTTCCACTTCATAAAAACTTACGATTTCTGAACCCCTTAGCCTCTCATTGGCGATGAATTCATTAAGTTCCCTGTAATTTAATGTCTCCATGTCTTTCAGGGTTTGTGTAAAATCGTGTGGTGTGAAGGGAAGGACTGTATCCAGTTCCCTACCGAAAGTTAGTTTCTCTTCCAGTTCACGGATATGGCGCTCGTTGTAGTTTAAAATGGTCCAGTGCTCTCCTTCATTGTCATAGACAATCCTGTCGGCAAAAAGCTTATAGGTAAGTTGCCCGTTGCTGATTTCTTCCAGTGTGAAACGATAGCCCGTTAAAGTCCTTTCGCTGTATGACTCCAGGTAAATGAATATGCCAGGTCGAATCTGCATATGTATGTTGCTGCCACTGATTGTTTCAGGTCTTCTTACAAATTCATATTCAAACTCCAGACGTTTTTCGTTTGCAGGAGGTATAACGACATTTGAAAGGTAGATGGATACCATTGAAAGCAGTACTGCTGAAATGAGATAAGGTACCAGCAAGCGCCAAAAGCTGACTCCGGAACTCAAAATGGCAATAATCTCGGTGTTAAAAGCCATCCTGGAGGTAAAAAATACAACCGTGATGAATGTGAACAGTGGAAGGAAGAGGTTTATGAAGTAGGGTATGAAGTTGACATAATAAATCAGGATGATATCGCGCAGTGATGCCTGGTTGTCAATGAAGTTGTCGATCTTTTCTGAAAGGTCAAAAATCACAACAATGAAAATGATCAGGGTGATGGCAAAAAAGAAGGTTCCTAAAAACTTCCTGATGATATAAAAATCAAGCTTTTTTAACATGGTTTGCCTTGTCCTTTTGTTCTAACCCCCTGATCTTATCGTAATGAACGGAATAAAGATACGGTTATTTTACAATCGCTGTGTTACCTTGGGAGTCATCTCCCTTTTCCAGTTCGCAAAATTGCTTTCCTGAATCTGATGCCTGGCTTCCTTCACAAGCCATCTGTAGAAGCTCAGGTTGTGGATGGTTGCAATCATTGGTCCAAGCATCTCACCGGCCACAAATAAGTGGCGCAGGTATGCCCGGCTATACGCTGTGTCAACAAAAGCATCGCCGTGTGGGTCAATCTCATTGTAGTCCTTTTGCCATTTTTGATTGCGGATGTTGATGATCCCCTCCCTGGTAAACAGCATGCCATTTCTGGCATTCCTTGTGGGCATCACACAGTCGAACATGTCAACCCCCAACCCGATGCACTCCAGAATGTTTTCAGGGGTGCCTACACCCATCAGGTATCTGGGTTTGTCTTTCGGTAAGATGCTGCAAACCAGTTCTGTCATCTCGTACATCACCTCTTTGGGCTCTCCGACAGACAGTCCACCTATGGCATTCCCCTCCCGGCCGCAGTCGCTGATGAATTGTGCCGATTCCTGCCGCAAGTCACGGAATGTGCTTCCTTGCACAATTGGGAAAAGTGTTTGGCTGTATCCATAGTGTCCCTGGGTGGCATCAAAATGGTCGCAGCATTTTTGAAGCCATTTGTGGGTTAATTTCATCGACTTTGCCGCGTAGTTGTAATCGCAAGGATAGGGGGTGCATTCATCAAATGCCATGATTATGTCGGCACCGATGGTTCTTTGAATGTCTATCACCCCTTCCGGTGAAAAAAAGTGGCGTGAACCGTCGATATGCGATTGAAATGTCACCCCCTCGGGAGTTAGTTTGCGCCTTTCGGCAAGAGAGTAAACCTGATATCCACCGCTGTCGGTCAATACCGGCCTGTCCCACGACATGAACTTATGGATGCCACCCGCTCCGGAAATAATTTCCAGTCCGGGTCGCAAATAGAGATGATAGGTATTGCCCAGGATGATATCAGGTTTTACCTGTTCCATCAAATCCTTTTTGTGAATGGCCTTCACGGTAGCTGCCGTTCCGACAGGCATGAAAATCGGAGTTTCAATAGCACCGTGGTCGGTATTTATGACACCGGCACGCGCCTGACTTTCTTGATCTGTTGATGATATCCTGAATTCCATTAAAAAATTTTTGTCAAAGATAAAACTATTCGATTGTTTTTATTGTTCGACCCCTGCTGGCATGTGTGTTGGGTAACAAATTTTGATTAATTTCGTTGCTGCATTATTCGCAAGCATTGTTTTTACTGCCTGATGATGATCGGAAAGCCCCAACATAGTAAAAAAGCACAAAGAGATCTTGAGTTGGTCAGGCAGGCTGTTGAGCTGAATAATCAGCAGGCTTTCGCCGAATTGATGCAGATTTATAAGGATACCATCTTTTTTATGCTGCTTCGAATGACCGGTAACCATGAAGATGCTGAAGACCTTACCATTGAAACGTTCGGAAAGGCTTTCACAAACATCCGTCAATACAATGGATCCTTTGCATTCAGCACATGGTTGTTCAGAATTGCGTCAAACAACTGCATCGATTTCATGCGTAAGAAGAAAAAGAATGTTTTGACCCAGGAAGCAAATGAGGATATTGATGACCAGGATGGCAAATTCAATTTTGTAATCGACCTGATCAACCCTGAGGAAAAGTTCATTAAAAGTCAAAAGGCGGAGGTGGTCAGACAGGTTGTGGAAACCCTCAAACCCCGCTACAGGCGACTGATCCTGATGCGGTATTTTGATGAACGATCCTATGAAGAGATTGCCGAAGAACTTGATCTGCCCCTCGGTACAGTTAAAGCACAGCTTTTTCGTGCCAGGGAGTTCCTTTACAGGTCTTTGAAAAATTTGATGGAAAGGATATAGAGCTGGGAACTGGGAACTGGGAGCTGAGAACTGGGAACTGGGAACTGGGAACTGAGAACTGGGAACTGAGAACTGGGAACTGAGAACTGGGAACTGGGAACTGGGAACTGAGAACTGGGAACTGGGAACTGGGAACTGAGAACTGAGAGAACTGAGTGTCTAAACAACTCAACAACTAAACGACTAAACATCTAAACGACTAAAAATCTAAACGACTAAACAACTAAACATCTAAACAACTCAACACTAAACCCTCAACCTTAAACCATTAATAAACTCATGAAAAATACACTTTTAATGATATTTGCAGCGCTGTGCGTCATGCTTTGCATGAATGTTGCAGAGGCCCAGGTTGTAAATTAT
>SLNX01000229.1 GCA_007132825.1 Bacteroidales bacterium
TCAGGGATAAGCAAAAGTATTATTTAGATTTGGCAAAAAGGGAGCGTCTCATTATACAGCGGGGTCGTAATGAGGCGTTTGCCGTAATACCGCTGGCAAATCTTGATGATACCGAATATTTGCTGTCAGGCGCTGCAAACGCACAAATGCTCAGGGATGCGCTGGAAAAGATTGACAAAGGCACTGATACGGGCGTGGCAATGAATATTGAAGACATATGGAAGTAGTCTTTTTTGATCAGGCAAGGAAAGATATTGATTTTTGGAAGAAGTCTGGTCAAAAGAAGATAATGACCCGAATTACTGATCTGTTAAACGATATTCAAAAGCATGCTTACAGTGGGATTGGAAAGCCTGAAGAATTAAAACATGATTTATCCGGGTGGTGGAGCCGAAGAATTAATAGAGAGCATCGTCTGATCTACAGGGTTGTTAACAACAAAGTTCAGGTTCTGTCAATGCGGTATCATTACTTCTGATTCATGCTTGTTTGCCTGGAAACAACAACCTCTTCCAGCCATTTGAACACCAGAAATAATAAAGAAATGGTTAAAATCAATATCCCGTGATGCTCTGTCAGACCTGTTTCGTAAATCCATTCACCGTTATACCGAATCAGCAATATTAGACCAATGCTGGCTATAAAAACAGATAAGCCGACGCGGGGCATGAGTGCCAAACAAGCCGCCAAACCCCGCTATTATTGGCTATGTTTTGGCCTGCAGTTTATTCTTCGGTCAATTTATATACAGTTATATTTTTATTTCCTGTTTTGTGGAATAAATTCATTTCTACTCCCTTTTTTAAGTCCCTGCTGGCTGTTGATGAGGAAATGTCTTTAAATACATTCATATAATCCTTCCTTGAAAATTCTTTTTTCCCCATGGTTGAAAAATAATTCAACCTATCAGTGTCTTTCAGGGTTCTATTGTTGAAACTTAATAATTCATTTAATGATTTGTCAATCACATCAAGCATATATTCGATAAACAAAGTCGATTTTCCAGCTTTATCGCTTTGGGCCAGCGCATCATAATAGTCTTGTTGAGTTCGACTGATTAAGGTTTCAAAAGGTAGAAATTCAAATACAGGATAATCCTGCATTAAAATTATGGTTTGCCATAATCTTCCCATTCTGCCGTTTCCGTCCATAAATGGGTGGATAAATTCCATTTCATAGTGAAAAACGCAGCTTTTTATTAAAGTAATTTCATCATCGTTTTTTAAATATTTGAAAAGTTCGTCCATTAAAATCGGAACGTTTTTGGCTGGCGGGGCAATATGAGCAACTTTCGTTCCCTGAAAAACTCCAACTCCCTGACTCCTGTATCTGCCTGGCTTTTCAATCAATTCATTCATCAGTAGTTTATGTGCGCTAAGAAATGATTTTGAAGATATGGGCTTAAATGTTGTCAGTGAGTCATAGACTTTAATTGCGTTTAATACTTCCAATACATCATTCTTAGGGCCAATCACTCTTTTGTTTTCAACAATTGCGGTAATTTGTTCCTGTGTTAGTGTATTGCCTTCAATTTTTAATGAAGCATGAATTGTTTTAATTTTATTTTGTTTCCGTAACTGAGGCGAAGGTTTATCAATAAAGCTTGCACTAATTTCTCCTAATTTCTCAGAGATAGAAGTTATTAGCTTTAGGGCTTTTGTTGTTATATCGTAAGGTGGTTTCATGTGATACTATCATTTGACACTATCAAAGATAATCATTTTTTTCATAATGACTTTTTCACGAAACCTTGTTACATTTTTCCATTTCAGTCGTATTATTAATATATGGACAAAGAGTTCACCATATCTTTCGAGGTTTTGAGAAACAAAGTTTTTCGTTTCGCCTGCCGGATGCTGCATAACGATGAAGATGCACGGGATATCACGCAGGATATGTCTGAAAAGATATGGAACATGCATCAGGAAGCCCGGCTATCTGGGAAAATTGAGGCTTTGGGAATGACCATGACAAAAAACCTTTGTTTGGACAAACTGAAACATGAAAAACAAAAACAATACAAACTGCAAGCACTCCGCGACAGCCAGGAAACAGCGTTTCAGCCGGCTGATTATGACCGAAAGAATACCCATCAGGTAATTCGGGAATTGATTGACAAGCTGCCGGAAAAACAAAGAATGGTCATTCATTTGCGCGATGTAGAATCTTTTTCTTTTGAAGAGATCGCTGAAATTATGGCAATGGATGTTTCGGCAGTGCGGATGAATGTTTCACGGGCTCGCAAAACTGTAAAAGAGAATCTGGTAAAAACCATGAATTATGGACTTCAATAAAGCGAATAAACTATTGGACAAGTATTTCGCAGGCGAGACTTCACTCGAAGAAGAGAAGTGGTTGCAGGAATACTTTAACAGTGAAAGGGAAATACCGCAGGATCAGGTTTACGCAGCAGAACTGTTTCGGTTCTTTGGGCGGGAAGCTGTTACAGAATATATTGAAAACGAACGGCTAATTACCCAGTATAGAAGAGGCTCCTTGTTAAAGGTTGCAAGTATTGCCGCTGCTATGCTGATTTTGATAGCCGCATTGTTGTTCATACAGAAGCCGGCTGAGCCGGTTGTCTATGCATATATCAACGGTGTTCCGATTACCGATAAGGAAATAGCCATGCAAGAAACCGAAAAAGCGCTTGCGCTGGTTTCTGAAAAACTGAATCATTCAACGGCAGATTTATCTTATTTGTCAAGACTTGCCGACATCAAAGAAAAATTCACCAAAGAAAAATAATCATGAAAAAAATCGTTTTTATCCTCATTATGTTATTGCCTTTGCTTTCCTGGGCACAGGCTTCAGAGCTCAACAAAATGTTCGA
>SLNX01000062.1 GCA_007132825.1 Bacteroidales bacterium
ATCATACGCATCCCGGTGATCGAAGAGGAGCCAGAACAAGTGATGGAGACAAGAGTGGCTGCACCCGATCTTGAAGGTGCTTATGTGGAACATAAAGTAAAAAGAAGAGAGACTTTATTTGGCCTTTCACAGAAATATGGCGTTCCCATCGAACAGATTCTCTACTATAATCCCGCAGCACGTCGTGGTTTGCAGGTTGGTCAGATCCTGAACATACCCGTTGCGAAGGTTGTATTCCAGGAGCAGGAAGTACAAACAACTCATCCCGAATTTGAAGAGGATGGCGTCTTGTATTACCGTGTATCACCCGGTGAAACAGTATACGGGCTTTCCCGGCATTTCAATATAAGTGAAGAGAAGCTAAAGGCCCTCAACCCGGAAATAGAGGATGGGCTGAAAGCAGGCATGCGTATCCGCATACCCGCAAAAGAGGTTGCTGATAATATCCAGGATTTATCAACAGAGGAATATATAACCGTAACACAACCACAACGGGCTGTTGCTGATGAAATTGTTGATGATGATTGCCACGACCTGGCTAAAGGTGGTTCATACGATGTTGCATTGCTAATCCCATTATATCTTGAGGCATTGCTGGAAGAACCCGACAGCCTTACTGACAATGCATTTGGAGATATCTTTAACATGCAAGAAACAGAGGGTTTAAATAATGAGGATTTCCCAAAACCTGAATTGCTAAAGGAACATCTGGGCCCCGGTCACAGGTCGTTTACTTTTCTTTCCTACTATCACGGCGTATTGATTGCCCTGGATTCAATCAGGGCGATGGGTGCAGATATCAGGTTGCATGTCCATGATGTTTGTCAGGACGTTGAAAAAGCCAAAAAAGTGACGGAAAAAGAGGGATTTGACAAGATGGACCTGATCATTGGTCCTTTCCACCGTCAGCCACTGAATCATATTGCACAATATGGAAAACAGTTTGAAATACCGGTTATTTCTCCTTTGCTGCCTGATAACAGGCAACTTCGGGGCTTTCCCAACCTGATCAAATCCACACCGGCACTGGAGACGATGCTTGACGGCGTTTCAACCTACATATCCCAAAACTATCCCCATCAGAACATCATCATCGTACATAATCAGCAACCCGGGGCTGCCGCTTTGATCGAATCTTTCAGGGATACCTTGCTGACACAGGTTGCATTGGTAAATGCTTTTCACGATAGTCTGAATCTTGCCCGCATCAATGGTTATTACTTTAACGGTGCCCTCGTTGGTGGTCGCCAGACCAACCTGATTGTCATGCCCGATACGGTGTCTGTTATGATTCCGGTGAAGGCACACTTTGCCCGGGAGATCAGCCTGCCCAGGCCATACAATGTCCAGGAGGTGATTTTCCGTTATGAAGGGATGGAGGGTGTGCTGAAAAAAATGCGTCCTGACCGTGAAAATGTACTCATAACACTCATCAGTGGAGAACCATTCCTTTCAGATTACCTCAGACAGTTGCATACAAAAAGACACCGCTTTGATATCAGCGTATTTGGCATTCCGGAATGGCAGGAATACCAAAGCATTGAGATCGATTATTTTCAGAACCTGAAGGTGCACATTTTCAGTCCGTCATTTTATGATTATCGTGACCCGCACATTCAGGATTTTGTTTATCGCTACCGTAGGATGTTCCTTACGGAGCCGGCTCCGGATGCATTTAAGGCAGCCCAGAATGCTTTCTTTTTCTTTGAGGCATTGTACCGTTTCGGAGATGGCCTGATACGCTGCCTGCCACTGCTGCAAGATGGCTCAATCGAAGCCCCGTTTGCATTTGCACAACCATTTGGCGGCGGAAGTGGTTGGGAAAACAGGCACTTTCATATCAGCAGGATCATAAACTATCAATGGGTGGATGTGCAACGACCCATTGAGATTGCCCATTCTTCTGAATAATATTTCCTATCGAAGGTCTACCACCTCGATCCCGGGAAAATCATCAGGGTTAAAGGAAAACAGTGTGTCAGGCAGCTCAGGGTTTGTGGTCGTTTCCTTTATGATGTAAGAATAGGTGCCGCCCTGCCTGTCATAAGCAACCACATAAGCAATCATGCCACTCTCAACTTCTATGGCAATCCGGTATTTTGAAAAGGGGGTATGCGGATCTTCAGGTACCAGGTCAATTACATGTACATCTTTCCCGCGATACAGCTCCTGCCTGATCCATAACGGACGAAAGGTCTCCTGATAGTTGTCAAGCAAAGAGGTAGGGGTAATAATTCCTTCCGTTTCATAAAAATTGCTGATGTGAACCTCGTTGATGTCCTCCATAAATGACCAGACGGTAATGCCGTCAGAAATGAAAATGTTTCCATCCAGCCTCATATGATATTTGTCACCTTTTGTGTAAAGGGAACCACCATTGTTTAAACGCTGGCCGAATCCTGCTGCAGATGAGTCATATTCAAATTCAGCATGGAAAGAATCAAAAGAGTTAAGCAGGGCGCGGCTGTTTTCCAGGATATCAAAGGCTCTTTGCTCATATTTGCCCGGTGTGTCGGGATTCTGACCCGGACTGTTCGAAAGCAGCACAAGAGATATTATAAAAAGCATTAGTTGCATGATGATTTGATTTTTGAAACAGATTAATTTAAGAAACATTTAATATTCAGATCGCAAAATCTGTTCCAGACTCACCTCGTCCTTGATTTTTACCTCTCTGGCTTTGCTGCCTTCAAAGGGCCCGACTATTCCTGCTGCCTCCAGCTGGTCGATGATACGGCCTGCCCGGTTGTAGCCCAGTTTGAGCTTGCGCTGAATTAATGAGGTTGAACCTTGTTGTGTGGAAACGATGATTCGCGCCGCATCTTCAAACAG
>SLNX01000158.1 GCA_007132825.1 Bacteroidales bacterium
ACCCGTTTTATCCTGACTCCTCGCGAAAAAGATGCGCAGGCTGAGTTGTTTATGGCGCAAAAGTATTTTGAACGAGGTGATTTTGAGCTCGCTCTGGAGGGCGACGGAGAATATCTGGGTTTCCTCGATATCATTGCTGATTTCCGCATGACAAAAAGTGCAAACCTTTCAAGGTACTATGCTGGCCTTAGTATGTTACATCTCGGAGAATATGAAGAGGGGGTTGACCTTCTGAAAAGATTCAGAACCAACGACCAGATGCTTGGTGCCATGCGTTATGGAGCAATAGGTGATGCATATTGGGAACTGGGCGATCTGCAACGCGCATCCAGATATTACAGAAGGGCTTACCGTTACAAACCTAATAACCTTACCACACCGGTATACCTGTTAAAAGCAGGTCTGCTTTTTGAGTATAGAGGAGAATATGAGGAGGCGATCAGATTGTATGAACGGATTCGCAAAGAATATGCTGACACCAACGAGGGACGGGATATAGAAAAGTATATCGCACGTGCCCGTGCCAGCAAATAACCACATATGACAAGCAAAAAGAAGAATCTTTCATTTTTTGAAGGAAAAACAGCTAGCGATGCAAAGGGCAAACGCTTCGGAATTGTTGTGGCTGACTGGAACAAAGAGATCACTGACTCATTACTTGAAGGAGCACTTTATCGTTTTAAGGAGTATCAGGTTGACAAGAATGACATCATCACATATCGTGTTCCAGGTAGCTTTGAACTTCCTCAGGGGGCAGGTATTTTAATCGAACAGGAAGAAGTTGACGGTGTCATTTGTTTGGGATGTATTATCCAGGGAGAAACACGCCATTTTGAATTCATCGCACAGGCTGTTGCACAAGGTTGCATGAAACTCGGACTCGAAAGTGGCATTCCCGTAATATTTGGGGTATTGACCACCGATACTTACGACCAGGCATTACAACGTGCCGGTGGAAAACATGGCAACAAAGGCGAAGAAGCAGCTGTAACGGCCATTCAGATGGCAGCATTAAGATCTGTTTGATATAAAAGTTTGCTCGAATGTCCTCTAAAAACCCACGGATTGTCTTCATGGGAACCCCCGAATTGGCTGCATTCATCCTGAATGAATTGCTGGCTGAAGGTTCTAACATCGTTGCTGTGGTAACGGCACCGGACAAACCAGCCGGACGTGGCAGGAGAATAAGGGAATCAGCCGTAAAGACAGCTGCCGTAGAAAAGGGCATTCCCGTTTTTCAACCAGAAAACCTCAAAGATGCCGTTTTCATATCTTTACTCAAAGAGCTGAAACCAGACATACAGGTAGTTGTGGCATTCAGGATGCTTCCGGAAGCCGTTTGGAGCATCCCCCCTCTTGGAACATTCAATATGCACGCATCCCTCCTCCCCGATTATCGTGGCGCGGCACCAATCAACTGGGTGATTATAAATGGCGAACAGAAAACAGGCGTAACAACCTTCCTCATCGACAATAAGATTGATACCGGCAATATTCTGCTTAGAAAAGCGATCCCAATCGATCTGTATGAAACAGCAGGTAGCCTTCACGAAAAGATAAAACGTGCAGGGGCTAAAATTGTGCTTAAAACAATCACAGAACTCAGCAACAAAACAATCAGGCCCATTCCGCAATCAGAGCTTATAAAGCCAGGCGAAAAACTAAACCCGGCTCCAAAAATTTATAAAGAGGACTGCCAAATTAACTGGAACCGGGCGGCAGCAGATATTTCAAATTTCATACACGGTTTGAGTCCTGTGCCTGGTGCCTTTTGTGAATACAGTAATATTAAAGCAGACTATACCATTAATATGAAAATTTTTGAGGTCAGACCCTTTCAAAAAAAACATGACCACCGACCAGGACATCTGACAACAAATAACAAAGATGAAATACTTTTTGCCGCACGCGACGGTTTTGTGCAAGTTTTGCAATTGCAACTGCCCGGAAAAAAAAGAATGGATGTCGAAACGCTTCTCAGAGGTTATAAATTCCCTCAGTAAGTCCTGTTTTTCGTCTCGAAACCCCTCTAAAAACAGATATTTACGCGGTTTTTAGTCAAAGTTATTAACAAAAGAGCATAATTTATTAACAATTTTCATTATTTTTAGCTTTAAACTTGTATTTTCCTAGAAATGGCCTATATTTGCAATGGTTAATGGAAACGAGTCAACTTATTTTTTAACCAAAAAACTTAAAAACATGAACAAAGCACAATTAATTGACGCAATTGCACTGAAAGCAAACCTGACAAAAGCAGATGCCAAAAAAGCACTTGACTCTTTTATCGAAGCAACTACAGAAGCGCTGAAGAAAGGTGACAGAGTAGCCCTCGTTGGATTTGGCTCTTTTGCTGTGGCACAAAGAGATGCACGTAAAGGGAGAAACCCGCAAAGCGGTGCAGAAATTACCATTCCTGCTAAGAAGGTTGTAAAATTCAAGGCTGGAGCAGAACTTACAAATGTTGTAAAGTAAAGACATCCTTTACGGCATAAAAAAAGAGGTTGTTTCTTAAGTGAGACGACCTCTTTTTGTTTTTAGCAATTAAGAATCCTTCGTATCTTAGCCAAAATGTAAACAGAATCAGTTCTGAAACATCAGCATAGAACCATGTCAAAGGAAAACATACAAAAAGGCTATGACCCCAGCAAGGTGGGGATTACAACAAACAACATCTTCGGACTACCATTTACCCCCGACAATTCTTCACTGGTCTTCATCCCAGTGCCATGGGATGTTACTACTTCAAATTATGCAGGCACATCAAAAGGGCCTGAAAACATCCTGAAAGCCTCCTACCAGATCGACCTGTTTGCACCTGCCGCTCCC
>SLNX01000066.1 GCA_007132825.1 Bacteroidales bacterium
ACCTTTGTCCATTACCATTGTGACTCCATTTGATCTGGGTTTTTGTGTTCTCTCCGGCAATAAAGGAAGCATGTCTTATTCATTTTACGATGGAATCTGCAATTAAACACTGAGGTTTTCCAATGCATCCATGAAGTGATTGTTTTCTTTTAGTTTTGGAAAGCGTTTTATTAGGACGTCAAGCCCCTGATCATCTTGGGCAAAAGCCTCTTCGAGACAAACCCTGCCCTGATCAGGCTTTTCCCCGAGAAAAAGAATGGCTGCCATGGCATACAGAATGGTGGTCTGGCCGGGATGCAACTCCATTGCATTACTCAGTATGTTTTTGGCATGTCCAAAATCTTTCATACCAGCAAGCGCTTCAGCATATTCAAGCCATGTCTCCTCATCGGCTGGATCTTTTGCCAGTGCTGTTTCATATGTTTGCTTTGCATTGTCAAAATCATTCAAAAGGAAATAGGTATTCGCCAGCAAACAGAGATAGCTGATGTTTTCAGAATCCAGAGTAAGGCCATGTTTTAGGAACTTCAACGCTTTTTTTAAATTGCCAAGTTCAATTTCGCAAACCCCGATGCCGATCCAGGCATCGGCCATTTGTGGATCTAACTTGGAACATCTTGTATAGAAAGAAATGGCCTTGTGGTAGTCTTCAAGCTTTTCGTGGCATTCTCCGATATAATAAAGCTTCATCGCGTCGGTGTCTCCTTCAGACATGGACGCCTCATAGGCGCCTATCGCTTCCTGATGTCTGTCGAGTAAGCTCAGTGCATAGCCTTTGTGAAACCAGGAATGTTCATGTTCATTATCAATTGCGATCGAAAATTCCAGCGCCTCCAGTGCCTTTTCATACAAACCGGCATTGATATAGGAAACCCCCAAATTAAACCAGGCTTCTGTACTGTATGGGTTTCTGTCAATCAACTTTTGGAAAAAAGTGATCCCTTCTTCTGTCAGAGACAGGAGATCAAAACAATAGGCGGCTTCGTAAATAGCGAGGTCATTATCAGGATTCACCTTTAACGCTTTCTCCAGATACTCAAGTGTTTTGTCAAAGTTCCCCAGGTTCTCGTATTCTATGGCAATATTGCAATAGACGTAATCCGGATCATCAGCGCCTGAAACTGCCTTATTATACTCCTCAATGGCTTTCTGATAATTCTGCATCTGAGAGTAAATGGCGCCCCTGGTAAGATATACGTCATAATTTGTCGGTTCCAGGCGCTCTACATTTGCCAGCAAGCTTAAAGCATCGTATTCCTGATTAAAAGTAGCCAATAGCTGGGCTTGTTTCAGCATCAGAGGAACAGAACCGGAGTGTAAGGCAACGGCATAGGATGTTACATCAAAAGCCTCCTTGTATTGGCCTCTGATAACATAATGATCAATGACCTCCTCAAAGTCGTCGACATCGAAATAGACAGCGTCGTTAGCCTGGGCCATCTCCTCATATTTCGTTACCTGCCACGGTGTATGTTTGTTAAGCTCTTCCATTTGGATTGGTCCGATTAATAGACTCTTCGCAAGGTCTGTTGCTCCCTCTTCCGAAGACTTTATGTCACTGCAAAGGTAGCAAAAAACATTACATGGGTTCGTAACTCAAACACCATTATTCACATAAAAATAATATCTATTTTCCGATTGTCATGATTCTGGTAAAAAAACTTATTAAATGTTTTCAACAACATTAAAACATTAACTATGAGTTGCTAATACAGTTTCTGCGGCAGATTGGGGAATAAAATGTAATTTTGCATAAAAATTATATCACACCTATGTTTGAAAACCTGAACGATAGATTAGAAAAAGCCTTTAAAGTAATAAAGGGCCAGGGGCATATTTCAGAGATCAATGTCGCGGAGTCTTTGAAGGATGTAAGGCGGGCACTGATCGATGCAGACGTCAACTATAAGATTGCAAAGAACTTTACTGAAAGGGTTAAGGAGAAAGCGCTTGGGCGGGATGTGCTTAGGGCGGTTTCACCCGGCCAGCTGATGGTGAAGATTGTGCACGAGGAGCTTTCTGAACTGATGGGTTCAACTCATGAGGAGCTTAACCTGAAAGGAAGTCCGGCCATATTGCTGATAGCCGGTTTGCAGGGTAGTGGAAAAACAACCTTTTCGGCAAAACTCGCCAACTTCCTGAAAAAGAAAAAAGGGAAAAAGGTTTTGCTTGTTGCCTGTGATGTTTATCGGCCTGCAGCCATTGAGCAGCTCAAGGTGCTTGGAGAACAGATCGATGTGGAGGTGTTTACTGAGGAGGGTGTTCAGGATCCGCCTGGAATAGCTAAACGGGCTGTAAGACACGCTGGCACAATGGGACATCAGGTTGTAATTGTGGATACCGCCGGTCGTCTTGCCATTGATCAGCAGATGATGGATGAGATATCAACCCTTAAAAAGACCCTGAACCCACAGGAAACCCTCTTTGTTGTGGATGCCATGACAGGTCAGGATGCCGTTAATACTGCCAAGGCCTTTAATGAGCGCCTTGATTATGAAGGGGTGGTACTTACCAAACTCGACGGTGATACACGTGGTGGTGCTGCACTGACCATCAGGGCGGTTGTTGAAAAACCCATCAAGTTTGTAGGTATCGGCGAGAAAATGGATGCCATTGATGTGTTTCATCCGCGCAGGATGGCCGACAGGATACTGGGGATGGGGGATATCGTTTCCCTTGTGGAAAAGGCCCAGGAGCAATTTGATGAGGAGGAAGCCATCAAACTTCAAAAAAAGATTGCAAAAAACCAGTTTAACTTCAATGACTTTCTCTCGCAGCTTCAGCAGATCAAGAAGATGGGCAATGTAAAGGACCTGATGGGGATGATACCGGGAATGGGCAAGGCCATTAAGGATGTAGACCTTGAAGATGATGCTTTCAAAAGCATTGAGGCGATCATTCATTCCATGACACCGATTGAGCGGGAGAATCCTGCAATTATCAACGGCAGCAGACGTAAACGGATTGCCAAAGGAGCCGGAACCGATATACAGGAAGTCAACAAGCTCATTAAACAATTTGGCGACACACGCAAAATGATGCGAATGATGTCTGGCGGAGGCAAAGGAAAGATGGCAAGCATGATGCGAAACCTTCAAATGAAAAGATGATCTGAATCAAAATCTGAACAACTAAAAAACCAAACATACGATATGAAGCTCATTGATGGAAAAAAGATTTCAGCAGCAATTAAAGATGAAATCGCAGCAGAAGTAAAAAGAATCAAGGACAACGACGGCAAAGTGCCTCATCTGGCAGCCATTCTGGTGGGGGAGGACCCGGCAAGCCAGACTTATGTTAACAACAAGGCAAAAGCCTGCGAAAAGGTCGGTTTCGACTCGTCTACTTACCGTTTTCCCGCAGATGTATCAGAAAAAGAGTTGCTGGACGCCGTAACTTTTATCAATAATGATCCTGAAATTGACGGTTTGATTGTGCAGCTGCCCTTGCCGGATCATATCGACAACCAGAAAGTGATACAGCATATTTTGCCTGAAAAGGATGTGGATGGTTTTCATCCTGTAAATGTAGGCCGCATGACAATCGGATTGCCCTCATATGTTTCTGCAACACCTTATGGCATTATGGAACTTCTGATGCGCAGCCGTATTGAAACAAAAGGGAAAAATTGTGTCATACTTGGCCGCAGCAACATTGTAGGTAAACCCATGAGCTTACTGATGGCACGCAACGATGAACCGGGTAATGCAACCGTAACGGTATGCCACAGTAAAACACAAAACCTCGGTGAAATTACATCCAGAGCCGACATTCTTATTGTTGCCATCGGGCAACCGGAATTCGTAACTGCCGACATGGTTAAAGAGGGTGCGGTAGTAATTGATGTTGGAATTCACCGGGTTCCTTCTTCCGAAACCAAATCGGGTTTTAAACTCATTGGAGATGTGCGCTTCGATGAAGTATCGAAGAAAGCATCCTTCATTACACCTGTACCTGGTGGGGTTGGTCCTATGACCATTGTGTCGTTGCTGATGAACACCCTGAAGGCTTCTAAAAAAGAGATCTACGGCTAATTGAGTACGTATCGTCACATAAATATGACTGAAACCTCACAAAACCTGCTGAACAGCGGACTTTTGCTTCCTGTTATGGAGATGTTTTACTCTGTTCAGGGTGAGGGGTTTAATACAGGCAGACCTGCTGCCTTCGTTCGCATTGGCGGTTGTGATGTCGGATGTCATTGGTGCGATGTTAAAGAGGCCTGGGATGCTTCATTGCACCCACTCACCAAAACGGAAGATGTCATTGATTATTTATCAGGGTTCCCTGCAAAAGCGGTTGTAATCACAGGGGGTGAACCTTTAAACTATAATTTGAAGCCGCTTTGTAAAGGGCTCAAAACCCGGGGTGTACAAATTTTCATCGAAACTTGCGGAGCCTACCCATTATCCGGGAGTTTTGACTGGATCTGCCTTTCTCCAAAACGTAATATGCACCCCCGTGCAGACATGTTACAAATGGCTGATGAGCTAAAAGTGATTATTCATAAGGCTGAGGATCTGGATTGGGCTGCTCAGAATGCAGATCTTGTAAAGGAAAGCTGCCTGCTGTATCTGCAACCCGAATGGAGCAAATACAATGAAATGCTTCCACAGATCGTTGAATATGTGAAACAGCATCCAAGGTGGATGATATCGCTGCAGGCACACAAATTCATGAATATCCCTTAAAGCAATCTATTAAATGCGCGTATTTATCACTTTTCTTCTGTCGCTGCTAATGTTAACATCAGCGCCGTCTGCAACGCATGCACAACCTGATGAAGGCCTCACCAGCACCAACCGAAGAGCCAGAAGGGCCTATGGGCGTGCTGAAGAAGCCTGGCGTTTGTATGAAAAAACGGTTGCAGTAGCTGAACTGAAACAGGCATTGAGGCATGACCCGGAGTTTCTTGAGGCCCATTTGCTGCTTGCAGAAATCTACTATCAGAATGAAGAATATACAATGAGTATTGGACCTTTGGAAAAGGTCATCAAGGTCGATGAAGGGTTTTTCCCAATGGCACGTTACTACCTGGCAAAGTCATACTTTTACACAGCAAATTATCGGGAGGCGCTGAACAGTTTTGATAAAATTGTTTTGGATGAAATATTAAGGGAAAGGTTTATCATTAGCAGCAAAACATATATTGAAAGCGCGAGGTTTGCGTTGCATGCATTGGAAAACCCTGTGCCTTATGAGCCTCAGAATCCCGGGCCCGGGATCAATAGCGAACATGCTGAATACAGTCCGGCACTGACGGCCGACGAGCAAACTTTAATCTTTACCAGGAAAAAGCCCCTGGAAGGACATTGGTCAGGAAGTGGTGATCATTACCGTGAAGATTTTTACATCAGTCATTTTCGTGATGGCCGGTGGCAGCAGGCCCTTAACCCCGGTCCACCGCTTAATACGGATGGAAATGAAGGAGCGCAGACAATCACTGCCGATGGGAGGCATCTGTATTTTACAGCATGCAATCGTCCGGATGGCTTTGGACGGTGTGATATTTATTACGCTGAACGGATTGGCGACCGGTGGACAAAACCGGTAAATCTAGGAAGACCAGTCAACTCTACTGCGTGGGATTCCCAGCCATCGGTGTCTGCCGATGGCAAAACCCTCTATTTTACAAGCAGCAGGTCTGGAAATATTGGGACCACAGACATTTGGGAAACAACTATGAACAATGAAGGAAACTGGAATGAACCAGTTAACCTTGGACCTTTGGTTAACACTCCGGGGCGCGAGGTGTCTCCTTTCATCCATCCGGACAATCAGACACTCTATTTTGCATCCGACGGACATCCGGGTATGGGTGGTCTTGATATTTTTTTTAGCCGGCGTCAGGATGATGGCAGCTGGGGGGAGCCGGTAAATCTTGGTTATCCTGTTAACACTCACCGTGATGAGTTTGCACTGATCGTGGGTGCTTCTGGTAAAAACGCCTGGTTTGCCTCCGAAAAAGAAGGGGGCTTTGGGAAAAGCGACCTTTACTTTTTTGAACTTTATGATGAAGCTCGCCCCAATCCCGTCAGCTATATGAAGGGTGTTGTTTTTGATGCGGAAACAAAATCCCCTCTTAAAGCAGATTTTGAATTGACAGAACTGGAAAGTGGAACACCGATTGCAATGGCAGCTTCCGACCCAGTCGATGGTACTTTTCTTGTGGCAGTTCCGGTTGGAAAGGATCTGGCACTGCACGTCATAAAGAAGGACTATCTGTTTTTTTCTGAATTTTTTAGTTACGGAGAAGCACGTACCGCAGTTGAACCTTATGAACGAAATATTCCACTGCAACCCATCGGTGAAGGATACCGTGTGGTGTTGCGTAATGTTTTTTTTGACACCGACAGTTATACCCTTCAACCATCATCTATGCCTGAGTTGGAAAGGCTGAGGGACCTGTTGAGGGAAAACCCCGGTTTGCAAATCGAGATTGGCGGACATACAGACAGTACAGGTTCTTTTGAGTACAACCTGGAATTGTCTGAAAAAAGAGCACAAAGTGTGTATAAGTACCTAACTGGAGAAGGTATTGCTTCAGAACGTCTGCATTATAAAGGCTATGCTGACACACAGCCAATAGATACCAACAAGACCGAAGAAGGCCGTGCAAATAACAGGCGGACAGAGTTTCGTGTATTAAATCACAAGTACTGAGACACTGTGAAAATGCATACAGCTTTTTCTTTTTGTTATTCTCCATAAACTTCCCGCTGGCATTGGCATTTACCCATTGTTGATAATTATTTTTGTTGAAATTGTTGTCAGCAGGGTAAGGAATGTGTACTTTTGGGCTATGGAACAAAAGGGGCAAAAACTTCGGGACATCTCAGCAAAAAAGGACAGAAAAGTCTTTTACTCATTGGATTACAGTGATCATGGGCGTGTTCCCCCACAAGCCATAGATCTCGAAGAAGCTGTTTTGGGAGCCATGATGCTTGAGCAAAATGCGCTCAATAGCGTTATTGAATTTCTGAAGCCCGAAGTGTTTTATAAAGAAGCCCATCAAAAAATATTCACTGCCATACATGACCTTTTTGCTGATAGCAAGCCTGTAGATATTTTAACCGTTACAGACCGGCTCAAGCAAAGCGGAGAGCTTGAGATCGCCGGTGGTGCATATGCCATTTCAATGCTTACCAACCGGGTGGCCAGTTCAGCCAATGTTGAATATCACGCCCGGATTGTTCAGCAAAAATACCTGCAACGAGAATTGATCAGGATAAGCTCGGAGATCATCAAAGATTCCTATGAGGATACTACCGATGTGTTTGATATTCTCGATAAAGCTGAGAAAGACCTTTTTTCTGTAAGCGAAACAAACCTGCGCAGGAATTATGATGATATGCACTCCCTGGTCAAACGAGCAATCCATCAAATCGAGAATGCCAAAAACCAGGAGGGACACATCAGTGGTATCCCAAGCGGTTATACCGATCTTGACAGGATAACGGCAGGCTGGCAAAAGTCAGATCTGGTTGTGCTTGCAGCGCGGCCCGGTATGGGAAAAACGGCATTTATGCTTACCATGGCACGTAATATGGCCGTTGATTTTAAAAAGCCAATCGCTGTTTTTTCACTTGAAATGGCAGGTGTTCAGCTGGTTACCAGGTTGATTGCCAGTGAAACCGAACTTGCAGCCGATAAATTAAAAAGAGGACAACTTGAAGATTATGAATGGGAACAGCTTAATGCTCGATTGAGTTCATTAACCGATGCGCCACTTTACATTGACGACACACCTGCCCTGTCAATATTTGAGCTTCGTGCCAAATGCAGAAGGCTTAAGTCTCAACATAAAATAGAGATGGTTATTGTTGACTATCTGCAGCTTATGACTTCAGGCTCCGACAATCACAGGGGAAACAGGGAGCAGGAAATCAGTAATATATCGAGGTCAATGAAAAGCCTCGCCAAGGAACTTGATATCCCGGTACTTGCCATTTCCCAGCTTAGCAGGGCCGTTGAGACAAGGGGAGGATCCAAACGCCCGATCCTGTCCGACCTTCGAGAATCAGGAGCCATCGAGCAGGACGCAGACATGGTGTTGTTTATTTACCGCCCTGAATATTATCAAATAACTGAAGATGAGCAGGGAAATTCAACCCAGGGATTGGCGCAGCTAATTATCGCCAAACACAGGAATGGTGCGTTGGATACGGTAAACCTGAGGTTTATTCAGAATTTTGCCAAATTTACCGACTATGACTCCGAAGGTTTTGGTGGAATGAGTGAACTAAGACCTTCTGATGATTTTGATGACCAACCTAATACATTCACTATCCCATCAAAAATGAATGACATGGACGATGACGACGTGCCATTCTGATTTTATAACCTGGTAGTAAAACAATCTGTCTATTTTACCCGTTTTATTTTTTGGGAGATAATGACTAATTTTGTGATTATTCCGGATGTGCTTAATATTCACAACCACTAAAATGAACGTTATGTTGAATACCATAAAGACCCTGTTTTTTGTAATGCTGATGTTTGCTGGTCTTGCTCTGCAGGCTGCTCAGATCCTCATACCAATGGATAACAGTCAGCGAAACCACCTTAAAGCTTATGGAATAGCTTATTACGTGCTAACATATGATATAGAGATTAGCTGGCTGCTCAATTACAGAGGTGGAAGTTTTATGTTTGAATACCATCCTGAATTTGAGCAGGAACTGATGCTTCGAGGCGTAAGCCATCAGGTGATTGCCGATGTGCAGGCAGCGGGTATTCTGCGTGAGATTGCCGATCCGGAGGTCAACATGGAGGAGATCCGCCTGCATAAAGTGCCACGCATTGCTGTATATACCCCGCCAAACAGCCTTCCGTGGGATGATGCCGTTACACTGGCATTGACCTATGCAGAGATTCCTTATGATGAAGTTTATGATGACGAGGTTTTGGCAGGAGTTTTGCCAATGTATGACTGGCTGCACCTCCATCATGAAGATTTTACAGGACAGTTTGGTAAGTTTTGGTTTGCTTTTCGCAATGCGGACTGGTATAAGGAGGATGTAAGGCTTGCCGAAGAAACAGCCCGCCGGCACGGTTTCTCTCAGGTTGCGCACCTCAAGCTTGCGGTTGCCAAAGGAATTCGTGATTTCGTGCTTGGTGGCGGATACATGTTTGCTATGTGCTCTGCTCCCGAGAGCATTGACATAGCATTGGCAGCTGAAGGGGTAGACATCCTTCATGAAGTATATAACGGTACACCCCCCGATCCGAATGCCCAGGAAAAACTCGATTTCAGCCGCACTTTTGCTTTTGAGAACTTCAGGATCGTACCAGATCCCAGTATTTATGAAAAGTCAAATATTGATGTACCCAAAACAGGTCGTAATCAGGCCACCGATTTTTTTACCCTTTTTGAGTTCTCTGCAAAATGGGATCCCATACCCACCATGCTGACACAAAACCATGAAAGGGTGATAAAAGGTTTCATGGGGCAAACGACTGCCTTCAGAAGGGAGGTGGTAAAACCAACGGTAACCATAATGGGAGAAAACAGATCGAAAGATGAAGTTCGGTATCTGCACGGGACTTTGGGTAATGGAACTTTTACTTTTCTTGGTGGTCATGACCCTGAAGACTATCGTCACCATGTGGGTGATCCGCCAACCGACCTTGATCTCTTTCCCAATTCGCCCGGATACAGGCTAATCCTTAACAACGTGTTGTTTCCTGCTGCAAAACAGGAGCCTCTCAAAACATTGAATCAATAGTTTCCTTCTATTTACACAGGGCAGATTTTTTTTTCTTATAAACAAGAAAAGCGTAAGGGTATTTGTTTTTTTCATCAGGCTCGTGTTCCTGCATCTCCAGCAGGTCCCATGTGTCGGGGTCTATTTCAGGGAAGAACGCATCTCCCTCGAAATTTGCATATATCCGGGTAAGGATAAGACGCCGGGTATAGTAAAGATCAATGAATTGATTGTAAATTTCTGACCCGCCTGCCACAAATACCTCTTTTTCCTTCTTTACCAGGCTGACGGCCTCTTTTATTGAGTGAACCACTTCGATGCCAGATGCATCAAAATCTTTATTGCCGGTTAAAACAATAATTCTCCGGCCTTTCAGGGGTTTCCCAATTGAATCAAAGGTTTTTCGTCCCATGATTACGGGATGTCCCATTGTGCATTCTTTAAAATGCTTCAAGTCAGCGGGCATGTGCCAGATCAATTTGTTTTCGCTACCAATGACGTTGTTGTTGGCAACAGCAGCAATGAGCGATAGTTTCATGAGTATTGGTTTTGGTGAATATTTTCGGACTACACAGCGACCTCTGCCTTAATGTGTGGATGTGGGTCGTAGCCTGTTAGGGTGAAATCTTCATATTCAAAGGCAAAAATATTTTTTTTATCTGGGTTAATGGTCATTTCAGGAAGTGGCCTGGGCGATCTTGTAAGCTGTAACCTGGCTTGATTCAGATGGTTCAGGTAAAGATGAACATCTCCGAAGGTGTGGATGAATGATCCTGGCTTCAGGTCGCAAACCTGTGCCACCATCATGGTTAGCAGGGAATAGGAAGCAATGTTAAAAGGGACACCCAGAAATGTATCTGCACTGCGTTGGTAAAGCTGGCAGGATAAACGCCCGTCTGCTACGTAAAACTGAAAAATGACATGACAGGGTGGGAGAGCCATCTCTTTTAGCTGTCCGACATTCCATGCGCTAACCATTAACCGGCGTGAATCGGGATTGTTTTTAATCTGTGTGACGATTTCACTGATTTGATCGATGTGTCCGTTTCCGGCTGGCCAGCTTCTCCATTGTGCACCGTAAACCGGTCCAAGGTTCCCTTCTGGATCAGCCCATTCGTCCCAAATGCGAACCCCATTCTGCTTCAGGTAACCAATATTGGTGTCCCCTTTAAGAAACCACAACAATTCGTGAATGATGGACTTGGTGTGTAGTTTTTTTGTCGTAACAAGCGGAAATCCCTCTGACAGGTCAAAGCGCATCTGGTAACCGAACACACTCAAAGTTCCGGTACCGGTGCGGTCACCCTTTTTTACACCATTCTGTAAGATATGTTCCAGCAGGTTGAGGTATTGTCGCATGTGTTTATAATTTGTTATGTGTTTG
>SLNX01000022.1 GCA_007132825.1 Bacteroidales bacterium
ACTTTTACGCTGCTGCTTGCCTTTTTTATTATTCTGAGCGGGTTGTCGCAGGTAGAATTGCTGCCTGTCGACATGACCGATTCAGGACTACGCTCTCCGGTTGAGGGAACTGAAAAAACAGACCACCCCATCGGTGAGCTGATGCACGATATGGAACAACTTCTGGAGGCGGAGATCGGGGATGGCCGGTTGTTGCTTGAGCCCGGCGACAGGGAATTGCGTCTGCATTTCAGGGGCAGTTCCTTTTACCGGGTGGCGGAAGCAGATCTGTTACCGGGTGGTAAGGCGATCATCAACCGTATCCTGGAAACAACCAACAGGCTGCAATTTTACAATTTCAATATTGACGTGGAGGGGCATGCCGACAGCACCCCCATCAATACCCCTGTTTACCCAAGCAACTGGGAGCTTTCCATGGCCCGTGCCGCCAATATTGTCAAATATTTCATTGAAACAGGATTTGATCCTGCTAAACTGAAGGGATCCGGGTATGGCGACACCTTTCCGGTGGCCCCAAACACCGATAATTTTGGAAATCCGATCCCGGAAAACCAGGATATGAACCGCCGGGTGGTGATCAGATTGTATTACTGACAAGGGCACTTATAACTCAATGATTTGATGCCGGATGGCGCAGCTGATGAGCTTTTGGGTGCTGTTAACCTTTAGTTTCCGGAACATGTTGCTTTTATGCACATCCACCGTTCGCTTTGCAATATTCAACCTCTGTGCAGTTTCCTCACTGTTTAAACCTTTGATAAAGCATTTAAGGAGCTCCAGCTCCCTGACGGTGAGTTTATGCCAGGTTTGTTTGCGCAACCCCTCACCGTTGCCCGATAGCGATTCAGCCACAATTTCAGCCACCGAACCTTTAAACCATGTCTTTCCGTTCACAATTGTTTGAATAGCCTTGATCAGATCTTCTGCAGGCGACTCTTTATAGATGATTCCCTGAACACCTGCACGAAATGCTTCCAATACATATTCGGGTGTTTGGTGCATCGAAACAATCAGAATGGGCTTACAGGGCCATTTAACAGTGATGATATTGCAAGCATAAATGGCATTGTAATTGGGCATATCATAGTCCAAAATGATAAAGTCGGGATCAAAATCTTTGGCCTTTCTTACGGCATCCCTGCCATCTCCGGCTTCAATAACCTGCGTGGCAATACCCATATTCACCAACAGGTTTTTTAGTGCGGCTCTGACCAAGGTATGGTCCTCAGCTATGAGGATTTTCATATATTTATAGAAGTTTAGGGTTTATATATAAAGGCACCATTAAATGAACAATAAACGTACTCTGACCATTGAGTTCAAACAACAGATTTGATTTTATCAGTTTGGCCCGCTGGTACATGATGCGCAATCCTAAGCCCGGATTCAGGCTCCATTCATTTTCTTCCGATATGCCCCGGCTAACGATTTGTACAAGCAGCTGATTGCCTTTTACAGCCTTGATGTTAATCACAACCTCTTTTTTCTTGCTGTGCTTGATGGCATTTGTTATCGATTCCTCAATGATTCGATATACATGAACCTGAATAAATTCTGAGAGTTTCGGGATATTTCCAGGCGCATTCAACTCAATATGGAGTATCTTTTTTCGCCGCATGTGCTCAATAAATGCCTTTAACGATTTAATCCAGTCTGAATGCGGGAGGTAATCGCCGGCTATATTGCTTGACAGCTTTCTTAACGCCGAAATGGTGGATACCATTTGATCGCGCAGCGAAAGGATATTTGTCCTATAGCTCTGATTTTCGGCATGTATTACCTGATTTTCCAATTCCAGCTTAATGGATACCAGCTGCTGACCGATATGGTCGTGGATATCCCTGGATATTCGTCTCCGTTCATTCTGTTCACCTCGCAATACAGCAAATATTTCCCTGCCCGACCTTTCTGACAATAACCTTCTGAGATCAAGCAATGCATCTTTCTCCTCCTGCTGTTTTTCTGCATCACTAAGATCTTTTACCGTAATGATAACCATGGGCTTTGTGTTTCTGTCAAAATATGCAACGGTTAAACTGGCCGGGAATAGCTCACCATCTTTTCTTTTTTGCCTCAGATTCATCAGAAGGGTCACTTTCTTCAGCAATTTTTCTTTTACCAGGGCAACGTTTTCGGTAAGCTGGCCAAAATTCAACGAAAGCAGTTCCTGCTTTTGAAAACCAAATACCAGGGATGCCTGAGGGTTGGCGTCGTAAATGTCCAACTCAGGCAAGCTGACAATGAATACCGCATCGCCTGCCTTTTCGAACAGTGTCAGGTAGAAGCCTTCTTGTTCCCGGAATCTGGCGCAATAATTGTCAGGACACCTGATGGGTTCCCGGTTTTGTAGCAGCAACAACTGAGCTTTCGTTTCCATAATCATTTCACTATGTGCAAAATAATTGTCGAGAACGTTTTGTTCATTTAATAATTATCATACTTTTTACAATAAGATATATTATTTCTTACAACCAAAACATGTTTAAATACGACGTGCCGAAATTATAAATTTTTGTCTTATGTCTGTAATTATTTTTTAAATTTTTTTAATTTATTGTCTATATGTGGATATTAAATTGAGGTAAAGAAAGTTATGTTGTTGATGAGTGGTTCTGCGTTCAAAAAATGGTTAAGCGGTTAGAGGTTAGAGGTTGCATCAGCGGCATCCGTGTTCCATTTGATCAAATAGAACACAGATGAAACGGATGCAGCGGGTTAACGCAGATCAATAACAAAAATGAAAGTTAATTTGTGTGAATTTGTGGATAAAACACCCGACA
>SLNX01000084.1 GCA_007132825.1 Bacteroidales bacterium
TGCTTCATCAGGTCTTTCCATTTTCCCTCTTCATCAAGACTCCGGGTTGCAAAATGGTTGTTCATCATCCGGCCACCATTATCGGGGTTGGCAGACAGATCGGTGTCCCCATATAACTGGGCAAAAAAGTTCTCCAGCGTCATGATACCTGATGCAAGCATGAAAGTCTGGTCGCGGTAGTAGCCCGATCTCCAGTCACCTTCTCTGAAGAACTTGGCCATTGCCAGCTGCGGAACCTCTTTGCCGTCTCCGAATATACCAAACTTGGCTTTACCGGTTAATACTTCACGACGACCCATAATGCTGGCCTGCCTGCTTTCCAGCGCAGTACGAAAATCATTGAGCACCTCTTTCCTTTGTGCAGCGGTTATCTTTTTTCTTTTTGAACTTTTTGAAGACATATGAAGCAGAATGTAGTGTTATTTATAATGATTTTTTTATTAAAGATATCCTATAACACTAATAAAAATAACAAAAAAATGTTCAATCTAACAGACGTCTGGATTTATTCCGCTTTTTTGGAAAGATCCTCCAGGTTTTTCTTGATGTCCTCAAGGTCTTCCCGGATCGATTTCTCGATGCTCGACAGGTTGACCTTCTCTCCGCGCATACTAAGCCTGTCTGCGGTGGTACGGGCCCTGGGAATCACAATCCACAAAACAATATACACAAGGATGGATGAAGCATACAGAAAGAGAAACAGTACGAAGACCAGTCTGACCCAGGTTGGATCGATGTGAAAATATGCGCCCAGACCAGCACATACACCACCAATGTATTTGTTATCCGGATCCCTGAAAAGTTGCTTTGAGGCCGGCTCATCATCCATGTCCCGATCTTTGTTTTTTCTGTTTCCACTATTGCTTTCTTCCCCTTCACTCATTTGTGCCGGTTCGCCAAGCTGTGCGATTACCTCTTTAACATCCTCAATGCTGACCACCTGTAATTGACCCTTTTTCTTTTCACGAAGCATTTCCGCAATCCGGTTTTCGATGCCGGAGATGATCTCATCACCTCCCTCTTCTCCACGGAAATGTTTGGTAATCCGCTCAAGATAACGACTCAAGACGATGTAAGCATCCTCATCAATGTGAAATACTACTCCACTGATATTTACTGTCAACGTTTTTTTCATGGTTTCCGATTTCAAAATTTAAAAATACGGTTAATATGATTCAAAATCAATCTTTTTCTGATATAATGTGTTCTACAGATGTTACCAATTCTTTCCATGTTTTGCCCAATTCATTGAGAAAACCATCACCCAAAGGGGTTATCATATAATATTTCCTGGGTGGCCCTTCCGTTGACTCTTCCCATCTGTACTGCAGCAATCCCTCATTTTTTAACCGGGTTAGCAGCGGATAGATCGTCCCTTCTACAACCAGAAGCTTTGACGATTTAAGCTTTTTGATCATTTCCGAAGCATAAGCCTCCCTCTTTGAAAGGATACTGAGGATGCAATACTCCAGGATCCCTTTCCGCATCTGTGCTTTTGTGTTTTCCAGTTTCATGAAATGTATTTTTTGCAAAGATAAGCTAAAAAATAGTACCATGCAAAACAAGGTAGTGATTTTTTCTGATATCTTTTTTTGACGGTTTCAAATGACACCTGTTGCCGTCAAAATGGCAGCATCTGTCAACTGGCATGGGCTTTGATTATCCGCGTATGGATAATCAGTAAATTCTATTTTAATAAAAATTATAAAAGGTATGCAAAAAGGTAAAATTAACGTTCAGACCGAGAATATTTTTCCTATCATCAAAAAATTCCTGTATTCGGATCATGAGATTTTTCTGAGGGAGTTAATTTCCAATGCGGTGGATGCCAGCCAAAAGCTGAAGACCATGGCCTCACTGGGCGATTTTAAAGGCGAACTGGGCGACATGCAAATTGAGGTTAAGCTCGATAAAGAGGCCAAAACACTTACGGTTTCTGATAAGGGGATTGGTATGACAGCCGAAGAGGTGGAAAAATACATCAATCAGATCGCCTTTTCCAGTGCTGAGGAATGGATAAGTAAATATAAGGGCAAGGATGCCAACCAGGTGATCGGTCATTTTGGCCTCGGGTTTTATTCCTCCTTTATGGTTGCTTCGAAGGTCGATTTGCATACAAAATCATATAAAAAGAATAGCAAAGGGGTAAAATGGACATGCGACGGAACACCGGAGTTCACATTGGAAGAAAAGCCCAAAAAGGTCCGCGGCACCGATGTGGTCTTGCACATTGCGGATGATTCAGTTGAATTTTTGGAAGAGGGCAGGATACATGGTCTTTTAAAAAAGTATTGCCAGTTTTTGCCGGTTGAGATTGTTTTTGGCACCGAGGAGGAGACTGTTAAAGAGAAGGATGACAAAGGGGAGGAGAAAGAGATAAAAATCACGAAGCCACGGATCATTAACAACACCAAACCGGCATGGACCCAGCATCCGACCAATTTGAAGGAGGAGGATTATAAAAGCTTTTACAGGGAACTGTATCCGATGAGCTTTGATGAACCGTTGTTCAACATTCACCTGAATGTGGATTATCCGTTTAACCTTACAGGAATTTTATATTTTCCCAAGGTGAAACAAAACTTTGAGGTGCAGCGTGACAAGATTCAGCTTTATTGCAATCAAGTATTTGTTACAGATTCTGTCGAAGGCATAGTGCCCGACTTTCTTACCTTGTTGCATGGTGTGATCGATTCGCCCGACATTCCGCTGAATGTTTCCAGGAGTTTTCTGCAGAGCGACAGCAATGTGAAGAAGATCAGTTCACACATCACCA
>SLNX01000114.1 GCA_007132825.1 Bacteroidales bacterium
AAACTTGCCTTTGATGATGATCTGGTATCCCTCCCTCACGAAAAACTATCTGACAGAGAGCTGGAGGTAATGGTTATGATCGCCAGAGGTGAAAGTCTCTCCGACATCGCTAATAAGCTCTGCGTCGCCGATAAAACCGTAAGCACATACCGTTCAAGGATCCTGGAAAAAATGCTTTGCAGCAGTAACGCCGAGCTTACTATGTATGCCATAAAAAACGGACTGATACAATAGCCAGCTTTTGTTTGCTCTTGTTGGTATTTAAAACTTCAGATTGCATTATGTTATGCGTATCGACGGAACTCTTTTTTCACATCCCTGTTTTTGGGACGATCAAGGATTTTTGACAAAATGAAAATGTAATTTTTTGAATAAATGTACATTTTTACCTACAAACACATAAGACATTCCTGTCATTCAACACAGGGAAATCTGACACATCCCATTGTATTTATCTCTTATATTTGAGGAGTGTGCTTTGGTACCCTCCGGTTGTTTAATTAACGCTTAAACGTTTTGCTCAAAAAACAGAAAAGCCAGTTCAATGACAGGGTTGGAAAAAATAAACAAAATTCTGTTCAAATCAAACAGGGACGGAATCATCAGGGTAGCACCCGATGGCCAAATTCTGGAGGCCAACCCCACATTGATTGGCATGCTCGGATATGAATGTCAGGATGAATTCATAGGTTCCAATAAAAAAAGCTCAAATTCTGAGTGGCAATATATCACAGAGGCTTCTGTAAAAGAACAGCTCAGGCTTCAGGGTTATACCAGGGAGCATGAAAGGGTATACACCAAAAAAAATGGCACCAAACTGCAGGCCCGTGTTCAGTTATGGATGGTGTCATTAAATTCAGACACCACGGAGATCTGGGGCATTATCAGAAAAATTGGCCGGCATTTATCTACGCGAGAACGCTTAAACCTGAGCCTGGAACAGCTTAAAAAACGCAATCTCATCCTTTTGGAGGCCAGGGAAAAAGAACGTAAAATCCTTGCAACGAACATACACGACGAAGTTGGTCAGTCGATGACAGCATTAAGACTGGAACTGGAACTATTAAAGCAGAAGGAAACTTGCAGGGAGTATTGTTATGAGAAGCTCAACAGAATGATTGGCATCTCCAATGAGGTGATTCAAAACATCCAGCGCATCTCGGGCGAATTGCGGCAGGACATGGTTTACGTACTCGGACTCAAAGCAGCCATCGAACAGTATGGCAAAGAATGGCAAGAAAGAACAGGTATTCAGTTGAGCCTCTTTCTCGAGAATTGCCGCATCAAGCCAAACACAGCGCTTGCTTTATTTCGGATCGTGCAGGAAGCGCTTACCAATGTTGCCAGACATGCAAATGCGAAGAGAACCTGCATCCGGCTCCGAAAGGAAAGGCATGGGATACTCCTGCAGATTGCTGACGATGGTGTTGGGATGTCGAAAGACAAGCTTAGCGAATACCAGTCGATTGGATTGCTGGGAATGCGCGAAAGAGCTGAAATGTGCGGGGGCGATATTCGCATTTCATCGGACAGTGGTACGCAGATTGAAGTAAAAGTGCGTTTTAATCAATCAATTTGAAAATCATGAAGGTACTGATAGCAGACGATCATTGTGTGATGAGGAAGGGAGTTTCATCCATTGTTAGTGAAATCCCTTCGGTAACCGTTGTGGATGAAGCGGTCGATGGCAGGCAAGCCCTCTCCATGATAAAGAGCAATGGTTACGACCTGATTATTCTCGACATATCTATGCCCCAAATGAGCGGGCTTGACGTGCTGCAGAACATGAAAGACTCAGGCATAAAATGCCGGTCGCTGATAGTGAGCCTGCATCCGGAATCCGTTTATGCCAGCAGAGCTTTTAAGCTCGGATCCGTAGGTTATATTTCAAAAAGCGCGTCTTTTGACGAAATCAAGACTGCTGTCCATAAAGTGATCTCAGGGGGAAGGTATGTGTCAGCCGAACTGGCTGAACAACTGGCTTTTGCCGAATCTAAAAACCTGTTTCCGCACGAAAAACTCTCTGAACGCGAATTCCAGGTGATGGTCCACCTGGCAAAAGGCAAGGGACTGCTGGAAATTGCCAAACTGGTTAGCATTTCTGCAAAAACAGTAAGTACTTATCGTACACGTATCCTGAAAAAGATGGGCATGAAATCAAATGCCGATATTACCATCTATGCCATGCAAAATAATTTAATTATTCATTAAGAATGGCACAACAATAGTTGACAAAGTCTGGGTTTTCTTCAAATAATTCACAACAAGTGCCAATGCGCCCTCTATAAAAACCTACACATATTCAGATAAACCCTACACAAATTATCGCATTCATTAACCTGAAATAAGGGCTTGTCTTACAGTACACCAATTAAAACCTTCCTAGTTTTACTTCACGAAAA
The DNA here is from genome assembly GCA_007132825.1 of Bacteroidales bacterium. Taxonomy (GTDB): domain Bacteria; phylum Bacteroidota; class Bacteroidia; order Bacteroidales; family UBA7960; genus PUPG01. The sequence continues at coordinate 2,403 of SLNX01000114.1, forward strand.
CAAGTCTTTTCGGCCAAAGCCTTCAAACAGTTAAGGTCCCTGACGAACTGTTTGTTTCAGTTGATTACAAGTTTGCCTGTCTGGATTAATCAGCTTAAGTATGTTTGAACGATACTGGGATTGATGCCTCGACGGCAAATGGGATCGCCAACTCATTAAATAAGCCTGGCGCTGTCCAAGTAAATCATAACAGCAACAGTGAATAGGGAAACATAAAGATTATGGGAAATAGCTAAAAATATTCATACCAAAACAACAAGCACATGGAAGCTTCATTACTCTCCACAAGGAAAATCATGAATTTTAGTGCCTCCAGGGAAAACAGTTCCCCGGGATGTA
>SLNX01000183.1 GCA_007132825.1 Bacteroidales bacterium
ATTTTTGGGGTTCAACACCCGAAAACTGATATTATGATTCCATAACCTCTTATTGAAAACAGTTCCTCATCTCTTGTTTTCAGAAGATCTGTTTGATGTGTTTTGATATGCAGCTACTTCTTTATATCAGCGTTTCAATTGTTGAAACTGCATACAAAGGCACATTGACCAACCAGTCCCGAACACGATAATCTGACATAGAAAGACGTAACGCCACGGGTGGTGAAAATTTTTGGTAAAATACTTTCAGACTTTTTGACTGCAGGTTTTCTTCTGCCTTCACTTCAACAGGCAATACCATCGCTTGATATTGGAGTACAAAATCAACTTCGGCTGTTGCCCGTTTTGCAGTCCAGTAATAAACCACAAAGTCGCTGGCACTAATCAGTTCCTGAATCACATATTGTTCTGAAAGAGCTCCCTTAAATTCTGAGAAAATGGCGTTTCCTTCAAGCAAAGTCTTTGCATCAATGTCGCCCATCGCTGCCAGCAATCCAACATCCACCAAAAACAATTTGAAAGCGGATAAATCTTCATAAGCTTTTAACGGAATTGCAGGTTTGCTTACCCTGTGTAGTTTATGCAGCAATTGGCAGTCAAGCAGCCACGACAAGGCCAATTCAAAATCTTTTGCCCTGGCCCCCTTCTTAATAGCACCATAAACGAATTTACGGTTTTCTTTGGCCAATTGAGATGGTATGGAGTTCCATGCCATACGTATGCGTGGTACAATGTCATGCGGGGGATGTTTTGAAAAATCCTGCTCATAGGCCGTCAAAATCTGTTTTTGAATGCTTCTGATCTCCCCAAAGTTTCCGTTTGCACAAAACCGCTCAACCGCTTCAGGCATACCGCCAACAAAATAATATTGCCTGAGACGCTCAATAAACTTAGACTTAAAAGCAGTGATCAGTTTCCAATCATTGCTTGCCAGGATTTGAACCAGGCCTGTTTCATTACATGCCATGAGGAATTCCAGGAAGTTCATTGGATGCAGATCCAAAAAATCGACCTTCCCAACAGGAAAGGAAATGTTTGCATGAAGCGCTATTCCCAGCAAAGAACCAGCTGCTATCAAGTGAATACCCGGTGCATCCTCCTGGAAGTATTTCAGGGCAGTAATCGCCCTTGGTGCAGCCTGGATCTCGTCAAAAACCAGGAGCACATCTCCTTCAGTAATGATTTTGCCCGTTTCGGCCTGTATGGCAATGATGATCCGTTGCAGGTCGAAGTCTTCATCAAACAGGTTCTGCAAGCGTGTGTTTTTCTCAAAATTCACATATACGGTGTCAACGTAATACGCCTCTCCAAACGCTTTCATTAGCCAGGTTTTGCCCACCTGGCGGGCACCCCTTATTATCAAAGGTTTCCTGTTGATGGAGTTTTTCCATGCAAGTAGTGCTTCCTGTTTTAACCTTTTCATTATTAAAAAAATTACACAAAGACAAACGACTTTTGCAAATATAATACATTTTTACAAATGACTTTGTGTGCTGATGGACATTTATGCAAACAAATAATCACTGCTGCCTGAAGAGATATTCTGAAACGCTTGATATATTGGTAGCTCATTAAGACGGAAAATTTTTCCGAACAGCAGTTTAAAATATAATGTCTTTTTTGCGACATTTGCGCGGATGTTTGACCTTCAGTAAATCGGCCATTTAATAGTCACAAACCAACCTTTTCTTTATGAACTCCCTTTTCAAAACGGCAACAGAACACTTGCATAACTTATGCGAAACCATTTCTGAACGCCACCTGGGCAGCCAGGGAAACAAAAAAGCCACCGGATATTTCAAAAAAGTGTTGCAACAAAACCAATGGGATACTGAAGAAAGCCCGCTGGAGGTAATGGACTGGAAAACCGATGGCGCCTCTTTGCAATGCGGCAAGCAATCTTTTGAAGTCTTATCCAGTCCTTACTCGTTGGGATGCAACATTGAGGGTGAACTGATCGCCGTTGACAGTATCAGCAAGCTGCAGCATGCCAACCTGCAGGATAAAATCGTTTTGCTGCATGGTGAGATAGCTGCAGAACAGATCATGCCCAAGAATTTCGTGTTTTACAACCCTGAACATCACCAACAGATAATACACCTGCTGGAATCAGGCGGTGTAAAAGCCATCATCTGTGCTACCGGTAAAAACCCTTCGCTCGCCGGTGGAGTATATCCTTTCCCAATGTTTGAAGATGGCGACTTCGACATCCCAAATGTATTCATGAAAGATACCGAAGGCGAAAAACTCTTACCCTTCGATGGACAACAACTCCGTCTGGAGTCCCGGGCAACCCGCATCCATGGAACCGCTTTCAACGTAATTGGGCGAAAACCGGGTCAGGAAAAGGGACGAATCGTGATTACCGCGCACATTGATGCCAAACAGGGCACGCCCGGCGCCCTCGATAATGCCACTGGTGTGACGGTATTGCTGCTGCTTTCCGAAATGCTAAAAGACAGTCAATTGAAGCATTCCTTGGAGCTGGTTGCTTTCAACGGCGAAGATTACTATGCAGCATCCGGACAAATGAAATACATTGAACAGCAAGCAAACCATTTTGACGACATCCTGCTGAACATTAACGTTGACGGGGTGGGTTACAAGGCGGGGGCTTCATCTTTTTCAGCTTTTGATTTGCCGGAAGTCATTCAGGATGCTTTTCAAGCCATCATTAAAAAAAATTCAAATATTATTGAAGGCCCGCCTTGGTACCAGGGTGATCACAGCATTTTTCTGCA
>SLNX01000231.1 GCA_007132825.1 Bacteroidales bacterium
ATCATCATTCCAAACTCAGTCATCAATAACCAAACCATCATCAACAGCAACATTATTGATGAAAAAGTATGCAGTCTTATTGAGTTGGGAATCAGTTTCGACAGCAACATCGATCTGGCAATTACGCTAATTCGTGATGAGGTTATGAAACATCCCCTGTTTTTTGACAACAGAACGGATGAGCAAATCGCTAACAATGATCCCGCCGTTGTGGTTCGTGTTATGAGCCTTGGTGAATATTCGGTCAATCTAAGAGCCTATGCCTGGGCAAAATCCTCGCTGAACGCTTTTATTCTCCGCACCGACCTTTTAAAATCAATTAAAGAAAGGTTTGACCGGGAGGGTATAGAAATCCCATTCCCATATCGCACCATAACATATAAAACACCAGGAAAAAACCCTTCTAAAACTTGATTACCTTTAATGCTGGTTTCTTCTACATGACAGACAAATACCAATTCATAATAATCGCATGTATCTATCTATACATTCAAAGCAGTACATTACACTTCTCCTTTTCATGGGGTCCATCTTCCTCCCTGCATCTTATGCGATAAATGAATGTCATGAGAAAAAAGCAAACGCGATGCTTGAAAAAAAGGGAGAGGTGTATTTTATGTTTCAGAAACCTGAAACCGGCCTTTATCAGCTTTCTAACCGCATTTCTATTGATAAAATACTTGACAGAAATGTGTATGCATATGCCAACGAAGCAAGCTTCAGCTATTTCATTGGCCTGAATATCCCCTTTGAGGTGCTTGATCATCCGGGTGATGTTGATTTTGATCTCAATATGAAAACATGGGAAGACCTGCTGATGCGCGACCTAACAGAGAGCTGGGATTTTTATCCCACCTATGAGGCATATGTTTCACTGATGTATTATTTTGAAGACACGTTCCCCGATTTGGCAGAGATCGTCAAAATTGGTGAATCGGTATTGGGTCGCGATCTGTTGTTCGCAAAAATATCACCCCAGGTTAACGAAAGACGACCGGTGCCCCAGTTTATGTACACATCAACCATGCATGGTGATGAAACGGCCGGATTCATCCTTTCGCTGCGACTCATACACCACCTACTGACAAATTATGGAGAAGACGACGCCATTACTGACCTTATGAATAATGTCGAAATATGGATTTGTCCGAATGAAAATCCTGACGGAACCTACAGATTTAATAATTCCACATTAGCCGGTGCAACAAGAGGCAATATCAACGGAGTGGATCTTAACCGTAACTATCCTAACCCGGTAAATGATCCATTGCAAGTCCAGCAACCTGAAACCACAGCCATGATAAATTTTACCGACACCATGAATTTTATCATGTCGGCAAACATGCATGGGGGCATCGAACTGGTAAATTTCCCTTTTGACAGCTGGACATCAAACCAGAACAAACATGCAGACCACGACTGGTGGGAGTTTGTAATGTATGAATATGTGGATACCGTTCATGCACACAGTCCGGCAGGTTACATGACAGGCATGGGCGATGGTGTAACTCACGGTGGCGACTGGTATGTCATTTACGGAAGCCGCCAGGATTATTTCAACTATTACAAAAGCTGTCGAGAATTTACCCTGGAGCTAAGCAACCAGAAGTTGCTTAATCCGGCATTGCTGCCGGCTCACTGGGATTATAACTACCGCTCCCTTTTAAATTATATCAGGCAATCCACTTATGGCTTGCACGGCACCGTATATGATAATGAAACCGGAGAGCCTTTGCTTGCTGAAATTTATATTCCCGGACACGACAGTGACAACTCCCAGGTTTATACTGCCTTGCCTCACGGCAATTACAACAGGCCAATCCTCGAAGGAACTTATGACATCCGGTACAGCGCAGAAATCCATAATACCGTCACGATCACAGGGGTAGATCTGTTTAATTATCATACAAAGAACATACACATTGCCCTCGGAGCTGAAAGTTCAGGAGAAATTTTCGAAATTAGCCTTTCCATTGAGGGCGAAGGGGGTAAAGTGCTTCCATATTCAGGTACAGGTTATTTTAATGATGGCGCAAATGTTTTTCTTAATGCCATCCCCGATAGCGGTTACCAGTTTCTGAAATGGACAGAAAATGGCGAAATTGTTATGGACGATGATGAGCCGGCAGGAGAAGCTTATGTTTTCACGGCAGAGGCAGACCGGAATCTGGTTGCAGTGTTTCAGTCTGAGGAAACAGACATCCCTGTGCATGTGGAAATCTCTGATCAGGTTGTTACAGACGGAGAGGATGTCTGTTTCAGCGCCTTGCTAACCATCACCATCTCAAACTTCGCAGTTGAGGCTGGCGGTAGCACCAGGCTTATCGCCGGAGAAAACATCCGGTTACTCTCAGGAACATCAGTTGCAGCTGGCGGTTACCTGCAGGCCCGAATCGCAGCCGATGCCAACGACTACTGCGACATCCCGGAAGCAAAAGAAATCGCGTCAGTGGTGCCTGTTGACTCAAAAGAGGATATCGTTTCAACAGACCTTTCAATTGAAATCCGTGAAAATGGCTTTTTCAAAATCTACCCCAACCCAACGGATGGCATGTTTACACTTGAGCTGACCACCATTAAACCTGATCAAAACACAACTGTTGAAATCTACTCAATGGTTGGCGACCGACTTTTCAGCGAGGAATTGCATCCACAAAGATCCTATGAACTAAGCTTAGAGCACTACCAACCGGGAATGTACATCATACGGGTAATAAAAGGTGATCAGGTGGGTATGGAAAGGGTGATCAGACGTTAGGCGGGTTACTTCCTGAACTTTTTTATAAAATCCTCCACCTCCGGCAATCCGCCCTGGTATACAAGATATCCGTTGTAGGGCTCACGTTTCGTGATGTCATCATTCATGGGTGTAAGCATGATCTTTTTAACCTCATCAAGGTCTGAAGTCTGGCCCAGTGCCCAGCCGAGTTTCACCCACGCAACCTCCGGCAGCATGTTTTCAGCAGGCACCACCCCAAGCGCCATCATTTCACGTCCTGTTTCATAGACAAACATCTGAACATAGCCCCAGAGCGTCTGAACGGTCATGTATACTGCCACACCCTTATCGGAAGCGCGTTTGAGCGCCGGATAAAGCGGTTTGTTTACGTGTCCCAGCCCGGTTCCCGCAATTACGATCCCTTTGTAACCATTGTCAACTAAAGAATCCACCATGTCGGGCATCATGTTGGGATAATAGTAGATGATTGCCACTTTTTCTTCAAAGTAAGGCATGATCCTGACCTTTTTGTCCTTTCGGCGGCTGTTGTAATCCTTTTTAATTGGGATGACACCGTCGCGGGAAACCCTTGCAAGCGGAATGTCGCCCAATGTGCGGAAGGTACTGCGGTAGGAAGAGTGCATTTTACGCACCCGTGTACCGCGATGGAGCAGGCCGTATTCATCAGATGTTGGGCCAAACATACAAACCATTACCTCTGCAATGTCAGCATTGCCAGCGGTATAACAGGCGTGCATCAGGTTAAGGGCCGCATCGGAAGATGGCCTGTCAGAGGAGCGCTGAGAACCAACCAATACGATGGGAACCGGGGAATCCTGAATCATGTAAGTCAGTGCTGCGGCCGTGTGGTGCAACGTATCGGTACCATGTCCGATCACGATGCCATCGATGCCGTTTTCTATCTCCTTTCCAATGGCAATCGCAAGCTGTTTGTACTGTTCCGGACCCATATTCTCACTGAAAACGGCAAAAACCTTTTCGGTGGTAAGGTTACAGATATCTGCAAGCTCCGGAACGGCGCCATAAAGTTCACCCGGAGAAAAGGCAGGGATAACCGCGCCTGTCCTGTAATCCAGCCGGGAGGCAATGGTTCCGCCCGTGCCGATCAGTTTCACGGACGGAAGCCCTTCGGTATAGGGAAATTCCTTTTCAGGGATCTTGTAGTTCGCTTTCTTGTAGCCCGTTTCCTTCATGCTGATCACGTTTGCTACGTCTATCCCAACATTGTAGCCTGTGGGTATTTTCAGGACAATGTGCTTTTCGTCATCGTTTTCTGCACGGGGAAGTACGGTTCCCACAAAATTGCCCCTGCTGGTTTCGATTTTCGTTTGACCCCAAACGCGCACATTAAATTTTTTCAGTAACTTGAGGCCTTCGCCCTTATATCCCTGGAAGAAATCTTCGCTCATTGATTGTGTTTTTTTTCTGATATTTTGATGGGATTATTGAATTTGTCTTTCAAGCTTTTTTTTCAGTTTATTGAGGGGAACATTGCCAACCGCCTGTGCGCGCAACTGTCCCATCAACCATTTCAACTCCGCTTCCTTACCCGGTGAATGCCTGATGCTGGAGAATTTCCGCTGCAGAAAATCGAGGTTTTCCAACACGTCCGGTTCTTTAATGGGGGTAAATTCCAATACGGTAAGTATCGAATCGAGGTCCATTTTCGGATGTTCGTAAACTATGGGCAGCATGGGTTTGATCAGTTCCCTGTCAAGGCCTCGTTTCTTTAAGGCCAGAATCATATCAGCCACCCTTTGGAACTCAAAACCGGTGGCCTTGTCATTATGTCCCTCTACAAACTTCATACGATGTCCGAAGAGTGTTCCGAGAAAAACGGGATCTTCTTTGTGCTTTTCAACCAGATGGCTGATGAGCGGAAAAAGATTGTTTTTAAGGATGTAAGTATAGGTATCTTCGGGGATGCCCCATTTTTTCATGGTTTGGTAAGCCTCCATGGTTGTAAGCGGCAGGTTTTTTCCCAATCTTTCGATATCCTCGTCACGCAAAGGGATTGGTTTTGAATCGGTATCAGGATACATCCTGTCGGCCCCGGGCAGAACGCGTTCAAAAATGGTTGTGCCGTCGGCAAACGATTTCCGGGTTTCATTCGGAACCCCGTCAAAAGCCCAGCGGCAGCGTTCCTCTATCGTTTCCAAGGCCGTTTCAATGTCTTCAGAAGGGCCCCAGAAAAACAGGACCGCATCATCTGTTTTGCTTCCAATGATCTTACGAAGTTTCTGATAGACCTCCTCCCCTTCCATCGGTTTCAGGCTGTCGCTGCTGCACATATTTGGCTTTTCGATACAGGCGATCACCTTCAGACGGTCGCTGAACTCATCGGCAAACACTTTTCCGGGCTGGGTAAAATGCGACAGCAGGCCCTGGAAGCCTGGCAGGCTTACACCATACAGCTTCATCCCGGCATTTCTAAGCCCTTTGAGTGCTTTTGAACGAAAGTTGAAGTCGCGGGGGTTGAGCTCCTGGTAATGCATCTTCCAGTTTTCTGGTTTTTTCACTTTCTGCAACAAAAGTTCCCGGATACGAAGCAGCGCATATTGCCGAAAAGCCTCATTGTGTGTTAGTTCCGGGATCCATTTGATGCGCGACACCCCTTTGATCTCAACACGTGTGCCGCCGCGGCAGCTCACGTTCACATCCTGCCTGGCCGCACCCATGCCGGTGCGCACCTTCCCGGTGCTTCGGTTCAGGAAACGGATCACCTGGCAAGCCTCAGCCACCTCATCGGGATTCACCATGTCGGGATAGGTAACCGTTTCGATCAGCGGCATCCCGAGGCGATCGGTCTTATATACACGCCAGTGTCCAACATCGGAGATCTCACGGCAGGAGTCCTCTTCAATGCTGAGTTGTATTAAACGTACTGTTTTGTTCTTCAATTCTATGGCACCCTCTACGCCAATGATGGCAGTTCGTTGAAAACCTGTTGGAATGCTTCCATCGAGATATTGCTTTCGGGTAATGTGTATCTCCCCAACAATGTTGAGCTTCTTCAGCAGAGAAATCTCAATGGCTATGTCAACCGCCTTTCGATTTACGGGGAAGGGGGGGGTGTCGTCTACCTCATAAGTGCAGGTGGTTTCATTTTTGATTCGGTATACCACATTTTTTTTTGTTTTGAACTCCATCAGGGCCGTGCCGTCGTACTCACCAAGCTCACTGAGGGTCGGACGCATGTGCCGGATCACCTCGGCATCATAGGTGTCATCATCCTGGTAAATGCCAGCCGGACAACGGCAAAAAAGTTTCTCTTCGGTTTTTAGTTGCTGATGTACTTCGAGGCCAGACATAAAGCCTATCCTGTCATAATCGGTCTGGGTGGCTTTTTTCCTTGGTACATAGCCAATCGCCTTCATCGTGGCGCGGTAATTCTCAGCCGGCTTTAGCTTTTTCTTCATATAAAAGTCAGTCAATCTGTTTCCCGTTTTCCTTAATTTCAAATCTTACATTGCGCTCTTTCAAGTAGTTCATTACGAAATGGTAGCATTCTTCGTCGAGGCCGATCAGCTCCAGCGGATAAACCCCTTTGCCGCTGAAATGCCCTTCAAGGATCAGTTCGGCGTTGGCAGTGGCGGTAAAACCTGTTGTTCTGGCCATAGACGACAATTTTCCCTTTTCATCATATACATCATAAAGATCATAAACCACCTCCTTATGTTCTCCATCCTGCAGACCGCTGAGCCGGATGCGCATCACCGTAAATTCGCGTTCATCCGGGTCAAGCTTCCAGTCGCGGATCAACACTTTGCTGGTAAAATCGATCGGCCTTATGGCCCTGTTGTTGACCGTTACGGGTTCCTTGTCAAAAAATCCGGCAGTCTTCAGGGCCTGGATAAGCTGAATGTGACCGGGGTAACGCAATGTTTTCTCCTTCATGTTGGGGATGTGGTCCATGTTGGAAAGCAATGAACGCAAACCATCGGTGTAAAAGGCCTCCAGTGTCCCAACCTTACTGAAAAACATCATTTCAGGTTCACTCATCGCCGGTTTGGTCATCCTTTTGCCCTTTTCAATGTATCGCGCCGGACGTGTATACTCTTCTACAACATCTACGGGCGAAAAGGGTGCTTTGTAATAGAAGGGGTATACTTTTACAAAAGGCAATCCTCCCACCACATATTCAAAGGTATCGATTTCCATGTACTCATTGTGATAACCAACGATCAGGTTTGGCATCCCCGGTGCCACACCACAGTCGGTTATGGCCGTAACCCCTTTTTCTGCTGCAAGTGCATTCAGGTCCATGAAGTTTTCAGGCATGAAGGAGATATCCACAATGTTTTTACCGGCTTCTATTACGGTTCGCAATATGTCATATCCCATAAAGCCAGGAACTGCCGAAACAACAAGGTCATAATCCTTTACCAGGTCTGCTATCCGCTCCTCCTCCATCAGATTTACACCAACCGTTACAATATTGTAATTATCAGCAAGGAAAACCAGTGACTCCTGATCAATGTCGGCTGCTGTTACATCATGTTTCTTTGCAAGATCGATAGCAATTGCCTTGCCCACCATTCCTGCTCCCAATACAATTATTTTTTTTCTCTTCATGTGATTTCATTTTAAGATATGTTATCCTTACTTTCTCAAGACGACAAAGGTTTATTAATAAGCCTCGGCTAAATTATAAAAAATGTGTGGATAATGTGATTGGTTATCATTGTGAATCATTAATTTTGCATAAGGTTTCAGAATTACTGACCTCTTATTCTTGATTTAAAATGCACATTTACGATCAAACAGGACAATTTGCCAATCGCAGGCGGGTAATTGGGGCGATCATCCTTTTTACAGCCATTCTGCTTTTAGGCCGGTTGTTCATGTTACAGATCGTTGACCCTTCCTATAAGGCTTTTGCCCGCAGCAATTATTTGCGGCATGTGACCGATTATCCAGCCCGGGGGTTAATTTATGATCGAAATGGTTCTCTATTGGTGTACAATGAGGTTCATTATGATCTGATGGTTATACCTGGCCAGGTCGGAGAAATAGATACCCTGTTGTTTTGTTCTTTACTGGGGATTGATCAGGCAGCTTTTGAAAGTCGGTTGCTCCAGGCTCGCAGGCATTCGAGGTTCCGGGCTTCGGTTTTTGAACGCCAGATATCCAAAAATACCTTTGCCGCATTCCAGGAAAAGCTTTTCCGGTTTCCCGGGTTTTTTGTGCAGCCCCGTACGCTCAGGAAGTACACATACCCGATTGCCACGCACACCTTTGGTTATGTGGGGGAAGCCGGACCAAACATCATCCAGAATGACCCCTATTACCGCATGGGTGATTACATAGGCATTAGCGGACTTGAAAGGGCATATGAGGAGGAGCTTCGCGGTGTGAAGGGCAGGCGAATATTCATGGTTGATGTGCTGAACCGTAACATTGGGTCTTTTCAGGACGGCCGCTATGACACGCTGGCCATTGCAGGTAAAGACCTTTATACAACCCTTGATGCCGAATTGCAGATTTACGGAGAAAAGCTCATGCAAAACAAACGGGGCAGTATCGTGGCCATCGAGCCCTCAACGGGAGAGATACTTGCCCTGGTTTCATCCCCGTCATTTGACCCTGGTTTGCTCGTTGGCAGACAGCGTACACGCAACTATCGCATGTTGCAGAACGATACCCTGAAACCACTCTTTAACAGGGCTTTGATGGCGCAATACCCTCCGGGATCTGTTTTCAAGCTCATCAGTACGCTGATCGCCCTTGAGGATGGAGTGATAACACCGGAACAACGGTACGGATGTTCAGGCATTTATCATACTTCCGGGATCAGTATCCGCTGCCGTTCCCATCCGAGTCCGGTTGACGCAATCACGGGGATTCAGCATAGCTGCAACACCTATTCAAGCATTTTATTTCAGAACACTATAAACCAGCCGCGTTTCAATAACATACAGCAGTCTTTCAACAATTGGCGGGATCACGTACTCAGTTTTGGGCTGGGCAGGCATTTTGGAAGCGATTTGTCATTTGAACTACCGGGGCTTGTGGCAACATCTGAGTACTATGACAGAATATACGGACCCAGGGGCTGGCGCTCACAAACCATCCTGTCGTTGGGAATCGGACAGGGAGAACTGGGTGTAACACCACTGCAGCTTGCAAACATGACAGCTGCCATCGCAAACCGGGGCCATTATTACACACCTCATATTGTAAAAGCCATAGGTGCACCCGATAACCATAACAAGCAGTTTGCCATTGTAAACAACATCAACATTCAGGAAACCCACTTTGAAACCATCGCACATGCCATGCATATGGTTGTGGAAGATGGTACCGGACGCTTTTCCCGGATAGCGGATGTGAGCATGGCCGGGAAGACTGGAACCGTGCAAAACCCGCACGGAGAAAACCACAGCGTTTTTGTTGCCTTTGCACCGATTGATGATCCGCAAATTGCCATTTCGGTAATTGTGGAAAATGCAGGTTATGGCTCTGTTTGGGCTGCTCCTATTGCCAGCCTGATGATCGAAAAATATCTGACAAATGAAGTCAATCGCACCTGGTTCGAACAAAGAGTGCTGGATGCGAGCTTTTTAACAGCAAGACCATGAGACCGTCACAAAACATACTCAAGAGTGTCGACAAGCCTTTGCTGATCCTTTACCTGGTCATGGTTATGGTAGGATGGTTTAATATTTTTTCGGCAGAGTATGCTGATACCCACAGGCATATTTTTGACCTGAGCACAAACTACGGCAAGCAGCTTTTATGGATCCTCACCTCTCTGGTAATCGCCGCAGTGATAATCCTTATGGATGTTCGATTTTTTACAGGTTTTGCATGGATCATTTATGGCACGTTTTTGCTTCTTCTAATTGCCGTTCTCATATTCGGTGTTGAAATAAATGCAACCAAGGCCTGGTTTCGTATAGGCGGACTGGCATTTCAGCCTTCTGAAATAGCAAAATATGGTACGGCACTTGCCCTGGCCGCATTTATCAGCAAACAAAAAAACCGCCCCAAAGGCTTTTTGATGCGCCTGAAGGGGTTTGCCTTAGTTGCAGTCCCTGCTGCCCTGGTATTGTTGCAAAAGGATGTCGGAACCACCCTGGTTTTCGCCTCATTTATCATGGTTTTTTTCCGGGAAGGGTATATCGGTGGCATCGTTTTGTTTTTTATTGGTCTGGCAATAGCACTTTTTGTGCTGACGCTAATGATAAATGAGTTTGTTCTTATTGGCATTCTGGCAGGCATCATGCTGATTATTGCACTTTTTTTTCAAAAAAAGACAAAGGCCATACTCCAGCTTCTCATGCTGTTTATCATCTTGTCTGTTTACGTTTATTCCGTTGATTATACAATGAACAATATTCTGCAGCCACACCACAGAGCAAGGATAGAGGTTTTGATCCATGAAGGGATGGATCTTCAAGGCGCAGGTTACAATCTCCACCAGTCAAAGATTGCGATTGGTTCCGGAGGTTTATTGGGCAAGGGGTACATGCAAGGCACTCAAACACAGTTTAACTTTATCCCGGAGCAGTCGACCGATTTTATCTTTTGCACCGTAGGTGAAGAATGGGGGTTTATTGGCAGTGTAATCGTTATCACCTTGTTTGTGACCCTTTTGTTACGAATCATATATATTGCAGAAAAGCAAAGATCCACGTTCAGCAGGGTATTTGGTTATTCGGTTGCATCCATTGTATTCTTTCATTTTGCCATCAACATCGGTATGACTATCGGTTTGGTTCCCGTTATCGGGATCCCGTTACCTTTGATCAGCTACGGCGGTTCATCCCTATGGGGAATCACTCTGTTTTTATTCACACTAATTAAACTGGACACCCAACGGCTGGAAATGCTTTAACAATTCTTGCCGCAACATAACCATACAATAATCACACCCATGAAAATTGCTTTTTTTGGTCGCGCATTTGATCCATCCTTTCTTGACAATTTCAGAATACTGATCAGAACACTTGAAGAGAAGGCAGAAGAGTTTCATGTTTATGAGAGCTTTTATGAACATATCAAAGATCAAGTGGTTTTCAGAAAACAGCTGCGTATTCTGTCGGCAAAAACCATTCCTGACAATGACACCTTTTGCATGATCAGCATCGG
>SLNX01000102.1 GCA_007132825.1 Bacteroidales bacterium
ATGCTCAGCCATAAAAGGTTGATCAAGGGGAACAGTGTTGTTTTAATGATGATAAACTCCGGTTCTTCCTCATAGATCTGTAATATGACTGTAAAGGGTTCATCCGAGATGCGGTGCAAACGCACTTTCATGTCAAAATCGCGAATCAGTGCATCCTGGTGAAAAACGCGACCATCACTGACTATATACCTGGGTTCAATTTCATAAGACTGTCCGAAATGTGTCACCATCTCAAGCACGGCAGTTATCTCCACATCGATCTCCGAAGCCGCATCAGGCAAGGGAGCTGTTTTTATATCCTTAAAAATTAAATCATTATGACTGCCACTTAAATGAAGTGTGTCGTTCAGGGCAATTGAAAACTCATCAATCATCACGAAAGGATCCTGATGGTCTCTTTCAGAGAGGTCTGCAAAAGTGACATACGTGAAGACATCCCGAAGTGGAAACACTTTGGCATACGGTTCATACACATTTCCCATCCGTTCATTCAGCAGCACAGACGGATATGCACTGAAAACCTTGTAATAATCGCCATCTTTATTGGTTTTCAAAAAGTCAACCTGGTAATGGTAGCGTACTCCGTCAAAATGCCTTCCGACATAAGTCACGTAATATTCACCCATCGGAAGTATTTCATCCTTGAGCAGCAACAGGTTCTCCGTTTCCGAGAACTGATCGCCCAGCCTGTATCCTGAAGTATTCATGGAAATGGTCTCTTTTTTGGAGAAAGTCAACAATATGGCCAGCAGCATCATTGCCATGCTCAGGTGGCTGATTATGGCCCCAACATTTGGCATCTGTTTTCTGAACCGGAACAGCATATCCAGCGAGGAGAAAAAGGCGAACAGGGATGTGAGCAGCATCAGGATGTATCCCAGTCCTGATATCCCATAAAAGAAAATAAACAACAAGCCGGCCACAACCGAAACCAGAACTGAAAAGCTGATGCTTATCAAAAATCTCCTCATGTCGTTCTGGCCCCATTTAATAAAGTGGCTAACCCCTATCAGCAGTGCAATAACAACAGCAAACGGAAGCTGCCAGTTGTTGTAATGTTCCACCACGTTGATCGGAGGTGCCAGATCCAAACCAAAGGTTTTATTGATAACAGGAACAGATGTGCTAAAAATGATCTGAAAGGCAGAAAGCACGAGGACAAGTGCCCCCACAAAGAGCCAGAATTCCCTTTTAAAGATTTTTTCGTTGGTTTTTGATGGGAGGCGCTTGTAGTTTTTTATCAGAAGAGCCAGCCCGAGTATCAAAAAAGAAAACAGGTAGATTAAAATATGCCGCCCCATTCCGTCGCTGCCAAACGAGTGTACGGAAGTCTCGGACAGAACGCCGCTTCGTGTAAGATAGGTAGCGTAAATAACCAGTACAAATGCGAGTATGGTAAACAAGAAAGTGGGGACATAACTATGTCGTTTTTTTCTGGATACGATCATCAGGTGCAATGCGGCCACCAGCACCAGCCAGGGTACGAGTGAGGCATTTTCGATGGGATCCCATGCCCAGAAACCGCCAAAAGTCAATGATTCATAGGCCCAAACGCCACCCAGAAGGATTCCTGCGCCCAGGAAAAAGACACCCAGGATGGTCCAGGGCAATGCCGGTTTGATCCAGTCATGAAACTTCTTTGTCCAGAGACCGGCCAGCGCGAAACAGAATGGAACCAGCACCGCGGCATATCCCATGAAAGTGACCGGTGGGTGCGACATCATCCAGAAATTTCTCAGCAGCGGATTCAGGCCGTTCCCATCTGCAATGAAAGATAAATAGTCGGGATTCTGAAAGAAATCGTTGCCCAGGTTCTCCGGTGACAAACGAAGTAGCACAAACGGGTCAAAACCGATTCGGAGACTGCCAAACCGCAAACCCAATAGCATGCTGATCATAAAAACCTGCGACAAGGAGAAGAAGGTCATCACCGGCGACTCCCATTTCTTTTCAAACCGAATTATCAAAAGTCCGAAAACAACCTGCATCAATGCCCAGAAGAGCAAACTTCCCTCCTGTCCGGCCCAGAATGCAGCTATTTTATATCCAAGCGGCAGGTCATTCTCCATATGGATCCAGACATACCGGTATTCATAAAAACGGCTTAACAGAATATACATCAGCACAAAGGAGGCAATGAAAACCATCAGCGCATGGATGTTAAACGATTTTCGCCCCCAGGAGCGCCATTGGCGGTAGTCTACCCGATTGTGTGATGATGCCCTTGAAAAGGCAAAGGCAGAGAATATTGCAGCAAAGAAAGCAACGAACAGGGCAAAACGGCCGGCATAACCCCAGATCAGGTGCTCTCCAAAGTATTGTATGTCCATAAAACAATAATTATATTTTGATACAAAATTACAAGATAAAGGGAAAAAAGGGTTAATTCATTTCAGTTTTGATCACAGGATGTGCATGGGAAATGTTTTCTCCTTTCAAATGGATAAAATAAATTCCCGGGGGAATATTACCGGTTGGAATGGTATAGGACTGCCTCATGCCTTTACACATTACATGCTTATTAACGAGGATCCTGCCATAAACATCCAATAACTGCAATTGGTGCACTCCAAAAAGCGAAGCACATGTTTCTGCACGGATCTCTTTGGAAAAAGGGTTGGGATAAACCCGAAGCGGCTGCGAACCGGGAGAAGCAATCTCATCGCCAGTTCCTGTTTCGTATGATAATAGTTCCAGATACCATTCAGCGGCTTTCTGCATATTTAGCAGC
>SLNX01000136.1 GCA_007132825.1 Bacteroidales bacterium
TCAAAGGCTCTTCCGAAGCGGCTTCAGGTATTTCCAAGGTTTCTGCCGTGTCAGCTTCAACTTTTTCCTTCACCTCTTTATCCTTCACCTCTTTTTCCTCTTTCAAAGGCTCTTCCGAAGCAGCTTCAGGTATTTCCAAAGTTTCTGCCGTGTCAGCTTCAACTTTTTCCTTCACCTCTTTGTCTTCTTTCGGAGGCTCTTCCGCAGCAACTTCAGGGGTTTCCTCTAATTTGGCTTTGGCTTTAGCTTTGGCATTGAATTCGGTGTCTGTTCCAGTCTCAGATTCTACCTCCTGCTCCTTTTTTTCAAGCTCATTTTCAGGCTTACTTCTTAAAGTTTTGGCCTTTTCATCGGCCGTGTTCTTTTCCTCTGCAGCTTGTTTTATTTCTTTTGTCTGAGGCTTCTGTCCTTCTTTTTTTTCCATTGGAAAATAGTTTCACGTTACTAATTAAAGTTTTTAGATGATCTTCGTTAATTTACACTTAAAGTATTTAAGTGTGGATGCCTAATAAACCAGGCATGTTGCTTATCTTTTTTATATCTCTTTCGAAACGCTGCAAAAATAGGAATATTTTTCTGCATGCTGGCCTATTTCTCACAATCAAAGGCAAATTATTAAACCTTTTTGAGTGCCTGATCAAGGTCACCTATAAGGTCTTCAACATTTTCAATACCGACCGAAAGCCTTACCAATCCATCTGTAATCCCCGACTGTTCTCTTGCTTTCTGATCCATCTTCGAATGGGTCATGGAGGCAGGATGTTGGATCAGTGTCTCTACACCACCTAAAGAAACAGCGAGGATACAAAGATGGACATTATTCATCAGGCTTTTCCCTGCCTGAATACCATCTTTCAATTCAAAGCTTATCATCGCTCCGGGTCCGTTCATCTGTTTTTTTGCCAATTCATATTTGGGATGCGAAGGCAGTCCCGGATATTTAACCCATGCTACTTTGGGATGCTTCTCCAACCAGGATGCGATCATCATTGAATTTTCCTGCGACCTTTCCATACGCAAAGACAGGGTTTTCAATCCCCTGATTACTAAGTAAGCCTGGTGGGGATCCATGTTGCATCCCAAATTTACCATCATCGGTCGCAAAATGTCGTGCATTGCTTTTTCCCTGGTCACAATGATACCTCCAACGATATCGGCATGGCCATTAAGAAACTTCGTAATTGAATGAAAAACAATGTCAAAACCAAAGTTCAGAGGTTTTTGCAGATATGGACTGCAAAATGTATTGTCGGCAACTGTGATCAGGTTGTGTTCACGGGCAATTTTCACAACCTCTTCCAGATCTGTAATGTCAATTGTCGGGTTGGCGGGCGTCTCTATAAATAACATCCGTGTATTTGGTTTAATAGCTTCCCGGATTTTGGCAGGATCTCCGGTATCAATATAGGAAGATTCAATACCATACTTGCTGTAATGCTTTTCCATTACTACACGGGAAGGCCCATATACTGCGGCTGTGCTGACCATGTGATCACCAGGGTTCAGTAATGCGCTGTAAATGGTGTTTACCGCACCCATCCCCGAGCTTAAGGCAATGCCCTTGTAACCTTCTTCCAATGAAGTAACAAGCTTTTCCAGGGCATCAATGGTTGGATTGTTGATACGTGTGTAAATATAACCATCTGATTCACCTGCAAAACAAGCTGCACCGTGATCTGCATTTTTAAACTTAAAAGTGCTTGTCTGGTAAATTGGTACAGTTGCACTGCCAAACTGGTCATCAAACATGCCTTCGTGGATCAGGCGGGAGTTAAAACCTATATTTTTTGAATGCATCAGAAAAAAATTTAGAATTAAATACGGAAATAAATTTTGTTAATCAGTAACTATCAGTGGCCAGCATTACCAAGGTGCAATCCTTTATACATGCAATGCCAGACTGTTCTGCTTTTGTGATCAGGTCTTCATTATATGTACCCGGGTTAAAGATGATCCTTTTGGGTTTCAGTGAAAGGATATAGTTAACGTAAGATCCCTGATTTTGTGGTCCAACATAAAGGGTAACGGTATGAAGACCATCAATACGTGGCTTATCTGTAACAACCTGTACATCTTCAATGGTTGTTTCCCTTTTCCCTATGGCCACAACTTCTATGTCGTGCTCACGGAGCGCCCTAACAGCTTTGTATGCATACCTCATAGGATTTGGACTTGCTCCAATAACCAAAGTTTTCATAAGTTGATGGGTTCTAGACAATCTTTACGGAAAATTCGGGTGCATTTGTGATGTGTTTTTTTACCGCGCATGCCTCTGCAGACTTAATCACAGCTGGTTTGTACTGTTCAGGAAAATCGGCGGGAAGATGTATCCTAATCTCAATCTCTCCTATCATCCTTGTGGCTTCATCCACGTGCATCGACTGTTCAAGATAGATTCCATCCGCAGGGATTTTTCTTTGCTGGCAGAACGACTTAACATAATATCCGACACAGGTTCCTATCGAAATTAAGAAAAGGTCAAACGGGGAGGAAGCGCTATTGTCTCCACCCATTTTTGCCGGTTGGTCCGTTTGCACAACAAAGCCCTTGTAATGTGCTTCAACACGTTGATTTTCTCCCAAAATAATCTTCATCGCATTCATGTGTTTATATTTTCGTTACTGTTTGATATTTTGTGCTTTGTAAGTTTGCCCAAGATCAGGAATTGATGTTGGAGGTTAGATGTTGGATATTAGATTATCTTTTTTTCTAACTTCAAACATCCAACTTCCAACCTCCAACCTCTATTATCTTCCTTCCAGCTTCGAGTCTAACAGGCAATCGATAATCGAAAATCGGCAATCGACAATCATCCTCCTGTGTGTCAAAAAATCCTGTTCCCGAATGGTCGGGATTTTCAACATGGGCGTTTCATATGTAGTAATTTTTTAATGTTTTAATGTTCTGATTCTAAAAATGCTCCCTTAGCTTATTCAGAAACCACTCCGGCGCCGGAGAGGGCCTTCCGGTTTCCTTATTCAGGAAGGCCAGTACAGTAAAACCCTTATTAAGAAGCCTGCCTTCCTCATTATATATTTCGTAATCAAAATGCATACGTGCTCCGGGAAGTTCCGGTACTGTGGTTTTTATGGTCAGCAGGTCATCATACCTTGCTGGCCGGATATATTTCAGATGCATTTCTGCAATGGGCATCACTACACCCATCTTTTCCATCTCCTTGTAGCTGGTTCCAAGCTTGCGCATCGCTTCAGCCCGGCCCACTTCATAATACTGGGGATAATTGCCATAATAAACAAACCCCATCTGATCGGTTTCTGCGTACCTGACACGCAACTGCGTTTGAAAAGTCATCATGATTTTATTTTCTTCAGCCAGCCTTGCCATGGCATTGTTTGTATTTTTTGCCGCTGCCACAGGGACAAGGTTCATTTCTTCCCACTTTTTTCTCTACACGGACAGGTTGTACTTTTTGCCTGGCACCTCCCCGGCCGGCTATGTCACTCCGTCCGGTCTGCATTTTACTCATGTCTGTACGCTCCTGTTGTGTTCCACGTTCAATCTGGTCCGGGTCCTTCACCGGCAGGTGTGCCTTACCAAGGAAAGAGATGATATCCTTATTCACCCTCTGGAGCATCCTTTTAAACAGCTCAAATGATTCAAATTTATAGATCAGCAATGGGTCCTTTTGCTCATAGGCGGCTCCCTGAACAGACTGTTTCAGGTCGTCCATCTCCCTGAGGTGGTCTTTCCAGGCATTGTCGATATTGCCCAGCGTGATTCCTTTTTCGATTGAAAGCGATACTTCACGTCCTTCACTTTCATAGGATTTTTTCAGATTGGCGATCACGCTAAGGGTCTTCATGCCGTCAGTGATCGGGATGGCAATGTTCTCATATTTCTGGGATGCACGTTCGTAAACCTCCTTAATCACCGGGAAGGCAATACGGGCAATTTCCTGGTTCTTCCTCTTATATGTTTCAATTGCTTTCTCATAAAGCGTTTCATTCAGCTTAGCCGCCTTACCCTCCAGGAACTCTGTTTGATCAAACGGAGGCTCAATTCCAAACGTACGCAGCAGTTCAAAGGTGAAGCCATCATAATCGCCATTATCCTGATAAGTTACAATAAGCTGCTCGCAGGTGTCAAAGATCATGTTGGCGATATCGACTGCCAGACGGTCTCCGAAGAGTGCATTGCGCCGTTTCTTGTATATGACCTCGCGCTGTGCGTTCATCACGTCATCATATTCAAGCAGGCGCTTACGGATGCCAAAGTTGTTCTCTTCAACCTTCTTTTGGGCTCTTTCGATCGATTTGGTGATCATCGAATGCTGGATCACCTCCCCCTCCTTCAGTCCCATCCTATCCATCAGTGATGATATTCTTCCGGAGCCGAATACCCGCATCAGATCATCCTCCAGCGATACAAAAAACTGTGATGACCCCGGATCTCCCTGCCGTCCGGCACGCCCTCTGAGCTGCCGGTCGACCCGTCTGGATTCGTGCCGCTCGGTTCCGAGGATGGCAAGGCCCCCGGCCTCACGCACACCGGGACCCAGCTTAATGTCGGTACCACGACCGGCCATGTTTGTGGCAATGGTTACGGTTCCTGGCTGCCCTGCCTCTTTAACGACCTGGGCCTCTTTTTGGTGGTGCTTGGCATTCAATATGTTATGACTGATTGAGCGCAGCTTGAGCATCCTGCTGAGCAGTTCAGAGGTTTCTACCGATGTGGTTCCCACCAAAACAGGGCGTTTTGCTTTAACCAGGTCAGAAATCTCATCAATCACAGCATTGTATTTCTCCCGCTTGGTTTTATAGATCAGGTCCTCCATATCCTTGCGGATGATGGGTCTGTGTGTCGGGATCACCACAACGTCCAGCTTATATATGTTCCAGAATTCGCCAGCTTCCGTCTCGGCGGTGCCTGTCATACCGGCCAGCTTACGGTACATCCGGAAGTAGTTCTGTAAGGTAATGGTTGCATAAGTCTGGGTGGCCGCTTCAATCCTCACATTCTCCTTGGCTTCAATCGCCTGGTGAAGGCCATCGGAATACCTCCGACCCTCCATGATCCTACCCGTTTGCTCATCCACAATCTTTACCTTGTTGTCCATGATCACGTATTCGGTATCCTTTTCAAACAAAGTATAGGCCTTCAGCAACTGGTTAATGGTATGAACACGCTCGCTTTTGACCGAAAAATCGTTGAGGAGCAAATTCTTTTTTTCCAGCTTTTCCTCGGTGGGAAGATCTGACTTTTCCAGCTCCGCCATTTCGGAACCCATATCGGGTAGAATGAAGAAATTGGGGTCATCCGTCTGTCCGGTGATCAGGTCAATCCCTTTCTCGGTAAGTTCAATGGAGTTATTTTTTTCTTCGATCACAAAGAAAAGCTCATCATCGATGATGTGCATATGCTTGCTTTGCTCCTGCATGTAAAAATTCTCCGTTTTCTGAAGAATTGTTTTCATGCCGGGCTCCGACAAAAATTTAATGAGTGCCTTGTTTTTGGGAAGTCCGCGGTGACACCTGAGCAGGAGCTCCCCCCCTTTTTTCTCATCCGGTTCTCCCTCTTTTGGAGTCAGCAGCTTACGGGCTTCGGCCAAAAGATTGGTAACCATTGAACGTTGTGCACTGTATAATTTTTCCACCTTGGGCTTCATCTCCTGAAACTCGTGCTTTTCTCCTCGCGGAGTTGGTCCGGAAATGATCAGTGGCGTTCTGGCATCATCAATCAGAACAGAGTCGACCTCATCTACAATGGAATAATTCAGCTTGCGCTGAACCAGCTCTTCCGGATTGCGTGACATGTTATCGCGGAGATAGTCGAATCCAAACTCGTTGTTTGTGCCATAGGTAATATCGGCAAGATATGCCTTTCTTCTTTCTTCCGAGTGGGGCTGGTGCTTATCGATACAGTCGACCCGCAGGCCATGAAATTCAAACAGCATGCCCATCCACTCGCTGTCCCTTTTTGCCAGGTAATCGTTTACGGTAACAATATGCACACCTTTGCCAGATAAGGCGTTAAGGTAAATGGGCAAAGTGGCAACAAGGGTTTTACCCTCACCTGTTGCCATCTCTGCAATCTTTCCCTTGTGCAGGTGAATCCCGCCGATCAGCTGAACATCATAATGGACCATGTCCCAGGTGATCATGTTACCACCTGCCATCCATTGATTTTTATAATTCGCCTGATCTCCCCTGATCTCAATGCTTGGATGGGTGGCAGCAAGCTCGCGGTCAAAATCGGTGGCGGCAACCGTTACAATCTCATTGTCATTAAACCTTCTTGCGGTTTCTTTTACTACGGAAAAAGCCTCAGGGATCAGTTCATAAAGCAATTCTTCTGTTTTTTCATTCTGCAGGTCGTCGAGACGATCGATCTGAGCATAAATCTTCTCCTTCTCTTCTACATCCAGGTTATAATTGGTTTCAAGATATTCCTGCAGCGTGTCGATCTGCTTCTGCTCTTCAGCAACATGGTCTGAGATCCGTTTTTTAAACTCATCCGTCTTTGCCCTGAGCTGATCGTTGTCAAGCTTTCGGATCTCATCATAAACCTGCAGGGTTTGTTCAAATATATCCTTTATTTCACGGTAATCACGGTCGGCTTTGCTTCCGAATATTTTTTTGACTATATTAAGCATCTCATTAGTTTTAATTGGCAAAGTTAATCAAATCCCTCGAGAGTATTGATTAAAATGAATTGACATACCCTCCGTTCAGACATAAAAAATTTGTTAAAAGATGTCAAAATGAGATACTTCAAAAAGATTATTGTTATTTTCGCACCGCAATTAAAAGACAAATGGTAAACTGGCAGTCATATCATCATCATCATTATCATATTCTCGCTCAGGCGTGTTGATAATGCTGTGATATGATCTCATAATACATATTTTCGAACCCGTCTGAACAGATCAGTCGGGTTTTTTCTTTCCCATATTGGTTTGCTCAGACACAGTTTCATAAAATAATGAGTAAACTAAAAATTGCAATACAAAAAAGCGGTCGTCTGAGTGAAAAGTCACTGGACCTATTGAAAGACTGTGGAATCAAACTATGGAATGGTGACCTGCAGCTAAAAGCTGAGGCGCATAATTTTCCAGTTGAGATGCTTTTTTTGCGTGACGACGACATCCCGCATTATGTTGAGCAGGGAGTGGCAGATGTTGGTATTCTGGGCGAGAATGAAGTTTGGGAAAAGGATAAGAACGTTGCCATTCTCAAAAAGCTTGGTTTTGCCAACTGCAAGCTCTCCTTAGCCATACCAAAAGATGAAGTGTACAACGGTTTGGCATATTTCGAAAACAAGCGGATCGCCACCAGTTATCCCCGCATTTTGCAAAGTTTTTTCAAAAAAAAAGGAATCGATGTTTCCATAGAGGAAATTGGTGGGAGCGTTGAAATAGCTACCGGTATCGGTTTGGCTGACGCCGTATTTGACATCGTAAGTACTGGAAACACGCTCATCATGAATGGCCTCAAAGAGGCAGATGTAGTTGCAAAAAGCGAAGCGGTACTGATTTCGAACAGATCGCTTGATTCGGATAAACATGCAATTCTCGACAAGCTACTATTCAGATTGCAGGCCGTATTAAGTGCTTCAAAAAATAAATACATATTACTTAATGCACCCGATTCGGCAATTCCAGAAATCTGTAAAATACTACCGGGAATGAAATCACCGACCATTCTTCCATTGGCCAAAGAAAACTGGAGTAGCCTGCACTCAGTGGTGAGGGAGGATGCCTTCTGGGATGTCATTGATCAGCTAAAAACACTTGGAGCACAAGGAATCCTCATAATCCCAATAGAAAAAATGGTCATTTAAAAGCTTAATTATGAAAACGATACACTTTCCCAAAGTAAATGATTGGAATCAATACACAAAAAGACCCGAGATAGATCATGAGTCACTATTTAACCAGGTAAATATCATATTTGATGAAATAATGAGGAGTGGTGATGCTGCGGTAAAAAAGTACGTCCATTTCTTTGACAGGGTAGATCTTAATATCTTCGGCATTAAAAAAGAAGAAATAGAAAATGCAGAAAACTCAGTTGATGAATCGTTGCGAAATGCCATCAAGCTTGCAAAGAGAAACATTGAAACGTTTCACCTCGCGCAGAAGGAAACAAAAAAAATTGTTGAAACTACAGCCGGCGTCCGATGCTGGCGTGAAAGCAGGCCAATCGAACGTGTCGGATTGTATGTGCCTGGAGGTTCTGCCCCTTTGTTTTCGTCAGTATTGATGCTGGGCGTTCCTGCCTCGATTGCTGGCTGCAGGGAGGTTGTGTTATGTACGCCATCGCAACGGAACGGACACGTTCATCCGGCTGTTTTGTATGCGGCCAAACTGGCCAACATCACTAAGATATTCGCAGTGGGAGGCATTCAAGCGATTGGAGCTATGACCTTTGGCACGGAGTCTATTCCCAAGGTCGACAAAATTTTTGGCCCGGGCAACCAATATGTGACTGCCGCAAAGCAAGTTGCACAAAATTACGATGTTGCCATAGATATGCCGGCCGGTCCAAGTGAGCTGTTGGTGATCGCTGACCAATACAGCAATCCGGAGTACGTTGCTGCAGACCTTCTGTCGCAGGCAGAACACGGAAAAGATAGCCAGGTTATGTTGCTGTCCGACGATACAGATATCATTAAAAGAACAATCCAGGCAATCGATCAGCAGATTAAGGCGCTGCCCAGAAAGGAAATTGCGGAAGAAGCCCTCAGAAATAGCAAAGCCATTATCCTTAAAAGCATTGACGAATGCATCTCTTTCAGCAATAAATATGCGCCTGAACACCTGATTTTGGCAATAAATGATCCTTACTCCTGCATTCAGGAAATAAGCAATGCAGGTTCGGTATTCCTGGGCCAATACAGTTGCGAAAGCGCCGGCGATTATGCCACGGGTACAAACCACACACTTCCCACCAACGGATACGCCCGCAGCTACAGCGGTGTTTCTTTGGATGATTTTGTCAAAAAAATCACGTTTCAGGATCTATCCATTGAAGGACTCAGAAACATTGGACAGGCCCTGGAGACCATGGCTGAAGCAGAAGAATTGTTTGCCCATAAAAATGCCGTAAGCATCCGACTGAAAGACATCAACAATGCAGCGAAATCAAAAAATGCCAGACAAAACCAGTAATAATTCAATATTTATTTAATGGTCGAATCCCAGATGGGACCATCTGACAAAAATAAAACGGAAAGATGCGAATATCGAAACTGGTGCGTAAAAACATCCTTCAAATGAAGCCTTACAGTAGTGCGCGCGATGATCATCAGGGAAAAAGGGGCATATTTCTCGATGCAAATGAAAATCCCCATGGAATATTTAACCGCTATCCTGATCCCCGGCAAAAAGCATTGAAAAATAAATTATCCGAAATGAAGGGTGTGACACCTGAAAACATTTTCATTGGCAATGGCAGCGATGAGGTTATTGACATACTCTTTCGTGTTTTTTGCGAACCCCGTAGAGATAAAGTGGTCTTATGTCCTCCCACATATGGCATGTATGAAGTATGCGCCAACCTTAACGACGTGAACGTCCTCGAGGTTAGATTGACAGAGGCCTTCCAGCTTAATGTTGAAGAAGTTTTAAAAGTCGCAAAACGTGAAAACCGACTCAAGATGATCATTCTTTGCAGTCCGAATAATCCAAGCGGCAATATGCTTCATGATGTCGAAAAGCTCTTGCAAAGCTTTGATGGACTGACGATCGTTGACGAAGCATACATAGATTTCAGCCGCACGAAATCGCT
Source organism: Bacteroidales bacterium (assembly GCA_007132825.1). GTDB lineage: Bacteria > Bacteroidota > Bacteroidia > Bacteroidales > UBA7960 > PUPG01. Next base: position 9,750 of record SLNX01000136.1, read on the forward strand.
CATTCATAAGATAGATGACCATCCTGGATTGGTTGTGGTGCAGACTATGAGCAAGGCCTGGGGGATGGCTGCAGCACGCATTGGCATGGCTTATGCAAGCAGGGAAATCGTTGATTTCATGAACAAGGTAAAGCCACCTTATAACATTAGTGGCTTGAATCAGGAGGCAGCGCTAAAGGCATTGAACAGAAGAAATGTTTTTCTCAAACATAAGAAAATTATACTGGAACAGAGGAACTTTCTTGAGAAACAGCTTTCAAACCTCAGCTGTGTCACTAAGGTTCATCAATCAGATGCCAATTTTCTTCTTGTGGAATTTATGGATGCTGCATTAATTTATGATGAATTAATCAAAGGAAAAATCATTACGAGAAACAGAAGCGACCTGATCGCCAACTGTATTCGAATTACGGTTGGTACACAAGAAGAAAACCAGAAACTCATTAAGCATCTAAAACGAATGTAAGAGGCCGTTATTCAAGCATCTTTCAATAATCAGATATCGACAACATCAAATTAATGACACATGCAAAAAGTATTATTTATTGACAGGGATGGAACCATTGTGATTGAGCCGCCAGATAATTGCCAGCTCGATTCATTCGAGAAGCTGGAGTTTTATCCTGGAGTATTTCAATACCTGTCGCGAATCGCCAAAGAACTCGATTATTTGCTCGTTATGGTCACCAACCAGGATGGTCTTGGCACATCATCGTTTCCTGAGGAGCATTTCCACCCGGTCCACAACATGATCATCAAAGCATTTGAGAATGAATGCGTTGTTTTTTCGGAAATACTCATTGACAGATCATTTCCACACGAAAAATCTCCGTTCAGGAAACCCGGAACGGCCATGCTTAAGCACTATATGTCGGGAAGTTACGACTTGGAAAACTCATTTGTTATCGGCGACAGGGATACGGATATGATACTGGCAGAGAATCTTGGTTGCAAATCCATCTTCCTGAATACAAAAACAA
>SLNX01000083.1 GCA_007132825.1 Bacteroidales bacterium
GCAGAAGAGAAAAAATATATGTACTATAAGGTTTTGAATGCAGCGAAAAGACTGAAAAAGCCTATGCCATACTGGGCTTCTTTTGAAAAATACATGGATTTTTAGTAATTTTATGGTTTATCAGACGTAGATAGTTTCAATTATTGATCAGAAATTTAAAGATGAAACACCCGTGATAGGTTTTTTTATCACACAGGGGGATGATTGTCGATTACCGATTTTCGATTATCGATTATCGGTTGCTTGTTAGGCTCGAAGCTCGAAGGAAGAAAAACGCTAAACATCTAAACAACTAAACGACTCAACAACTAAACTATTATAAACATATGAAACACCATAAAACCATAACCATACTTTTTGCGATCATTTGCATGGCAACAGATGTCAACGCCTTTGTCCCGGAGAGAATGCATCCAACAGACAGGTTCATGATAACTGTTTTCAGCGACATCTGGCAGGATGTGCCTGAAACAATAGATTTAAGGACCATTCAGCGAGGCGTGAGCATCAGTGCCTTGCAAGATATGCCACTGGGAAGAACAAATCTCTCCGTGGCGGCCGGACTTGCATTTTCAAGCCATAACCTATACAGTGATAACAGGTATATTTTTTCTCTCAATCTTAACCAGTTTCGTTTTGTTCCTATTGAGCCTGATCACGATTATGACAAGAACAAACTAAGCATGAACTATCTGGAGGTACCAGTACAGCTCAGGTTTAGAACCCGCAATCTCCCCTCAACCCTCCGTTTTTATGCGGGGGTTAAGGCAGGATATCTGTTTCATGCACACACAAAGTTTGTAGGAAAAGAATATTATGATAATGATGCAGATACCGGACCGCCCTTTGTTACAGAACGCACAATCAAAGTAAAGGAGCACAAACTGGACAACATCAACAAATACCGCATAGGGTTAACAGGCACAATAGGATATGGTGCTGTAAACCTTCACCTTTACTATCAGCTAACCGAAACATTCAACAACAACAATGCCTCAGGGATGTATCCGCTTTCGGTAGGTGTATCTTTCATGATATTCTAACTGAAATAGAAATACAAGCCAAGCATCATTAACATTCCAGTCAGATATCCCGTATAGACCTGGGCCGGACTGTGGGTTTTCAGTATCAGGCGGGCTGTTCCGGTACATCCGGAGGCCAGGAATGCCAGAATAATCAGCCATGCGATATCTGCACGTAGCAGCAGTGAAGCAACAATAAGGAAGCCCGTGAATCCACCGAGAGAAACCATGTGAATGCTGATCTTCCATACAAAAGAGATCATTAGGGTAAGCATGACCAGCAATGTGGCGATAATAATGAAAAAATACACCAATGATGGCAGTGAGATCTGCCGCAACAAGTAATAGGTCATAAAAAAAAGAACTGCAGTAACAAGCAACGGCAATATTCTTTCGTTTCGTTCGGTGAGCCTGAAATCTTTTACATAACCTGTTTTTTTCATAATCCAAACCGCCATAACGGGAGCAATAGCAGTATTCATAAAAATGATCAGCATGATAAACCTTCTGGCATCCTGACTAACGGTAAATGAAAGATGGGAGTTGATCTGAAAAAGGACAAAGATTCCAAGTGTGGGTATCAGCAAAGGATGAAAAACGGCAGAGCATAATCTTGCGAAGCGTTCACTAACCGGCATTGTTACAACTCCTTTCGCAGTCTGGCCACGGGAATATCCAGTTGCTCACGGTATTTAGCCACTGTTCTCCGGGCAATGTTATACCCTTTTTCCTTAAGAATGCTTGCAAGTTCATCATCTGTAAGTGGCTTCTTTTTGCTTTCTGCCTCGATGCAATCCTGCAGGATTTTTTTCACCTCCCTTGTAGATACCTCTTCCCCTTTATCGGTTTGCATCGACTCAGAGAAGAATTCCTTCAACAGGAAAGTTCCAAAGGGTGTTTGGATATATTTGCTATTGGCGACTCTTGAGATGGTGGAAATGTCGAGCTGTACCATGTCGGCTATATCCTTCAGAATCATAGGTCGCAGTTTTGTTTCATCCCCTGTAAGAAAATACTCCCTTTGAAAATCAAGGATTGCCTGCATGGTAATCATGAGTGTATGCTGCCGTTGCTTGATGGCGTCGATAAACCATTTTGCACTGTCGATCTTTTGTTTTACAAAGAACAGAGCCTCTTTTTGCCGTTTGTCTGCTTTTCCTTTGGAGTCTGCCATGGCCTGGAACATCTCCGAGTAGGTTTTGTTAATCCGAAGATCGGGTGCGTTGGAGCTGTTCAGGGAAAGTTCCATTTCACCGTCATTATGGACGAGAATAAAATCAGGCACAACATATTCAGCTGCTTTGCCAGATTCTTGAAGCGAATTGCCCGGTTTGGGATTCAGCTTCAGTACTTCATCAACGGCTTCTTTCAGTTCCTGATCCGTCATGTTGTGTTTCTTACTGATCTTGTCGAAGTGTTTTTTTGTGAAGTCGTTGAAGTTTTTTTCAAGCATTACGGTTGCATGCAGAACCGCTTTTGTTTTAGGCTGTTTCCGGCGTATTTGGATAAGGAGGCATTCCTGCAAGTCGCGGGCACCGATCCCGGGTGGGTCAAATTCCTGTATCAAACGCAACAGGTCCAATACTTCCGCGAAGTTTGATTTGATATTCTGATTGAAAGCGAGGTCATCAATGAGTGAATGGATGTCACGCTGCAGGTAACCCGATTCATCAATGTTCCCAATGATGTGTCGCGCAATGAGTTCTTCCCGCTCAGATAGCTTCTTTAAGCCCAGCTGGGTGAGCAGCACCTCTTGCGGTGTTGCTCCTGCCACATAAGGAACCTCCCGGGTTTCTTCATCGGCAGAAGTATTGTGGGCATTCAGCCTGTACTCGGGAATCTCTTCGTCGTCAATGTAATCGCTAAAGTCAAACTCGTCTTCTCCACTCGCCTCAACTTCGTCGTAATCATCTCCGGTTTCCATGGAACTTTCAAAATCATCCTGCTCATGCTGTTCCATTTCATCCTGGAAGTCATCACCTTCCTCAAGTGCAGGGTTTTCTTCAATTTCCTGCTTAATACGCTGATCAAGCAAAAGGGTTGGCACCTGCAAAAGTTTCATCAGCTGAATCTGCTGAGGAGAAAGTTTTTGCATCAACTTTTGCTGCAACCTTTGCTTTAACATCGGATTAGTAAATTATTTATTCTTACGCTTTACATCAAAAATACTAAAAATGGACAAATAACCATCAACTAAAATTCGGCATTTTGTGGTGTTCTTGGAAAAGGAATTACATCACGAATATTGCCCATTCCACTAACAAAAAGCATGAGCCTTTCGAAGCCCAGGCCAAAACCGCTATGCGGCGCCGTTCCAAACTTTCGGGTTTCGAGATACCACCAAACATCTTCCTGATGGATTCCCATTTCTTCAATGCGTTTCTGCAGCTTATCATAATCCTCCTCGCGCTGTGACCCACCAATAATCTCGCCAATTTTTGGAAACAGCACATCCATTGCGCGAACGGTTTTCCCATCATCATTCTGTTTCATATAGAACGCTTTGATCTCTTTGGGATAATCGGTCAGGATAACAGGCTTTTTAAAGTGCTGTTCCACAAGATAACGTTCATGCTCCGACTGCAGATCAACACCCCACTTCACCGGATATTCAAATTTCTTTCCGGATTTCTCAAGAATTTCGATCGCTTCCGTATAGCTCATACGTTGGAATGTATGCTGAGTAACATGCTGAAGCCTTTCTATCAGTTGGTTATCATATTGCTTCTGCAAAAACTCCAGATCATCAATACAGTTGTCAAGAATATAGGTAACCAGATACTTAAGAAAGTCTTCGGCCAGGTCCATATTGTCATGAATGTCATAAAACGCCATTTCCGGTTCAATCATCCAAAATTCGGCAAGGTGGCGTGAGGTATTGGAGTTTTCAGCCCTGAATGTGGGTCCGAAGGTATAAATATTGGAAAGTGCGAGTGCCCCAAGCTCCCCTTCAAGCTGTCCGGAGACTGTCAGGTTGGTTTCCTTGCCAAAAAAGTCATGGCTGTAATCCACGTTTCCATCTTTTTTGCATGGAACCTTTTTCAAGTCAAGAGTTGTTACACGAAACATAGCACCGGCCCCTTCGGCATCGGATCCGGTAATGATAGGTGTGTGGAGGTAGTAGAAACCATTGTCGTTAAAATACTTGTGTATTGCAAATGACAGGGCGTGTCTCAAACGGAAGACAGCACCAAATGTGTTGGTTCGTGGCCTGAGGTGTGCGATCTCCCTCAGAAACTCAAGCGTGTGGCCTTTTTTCTGCAAGGGATATTTTTCGGGATCAGCACTGCCATAAACAAATATTTCACCGGCCTGTATCTCCACCCTTTGTCCTTTCCCTTGTGATTCAACAAGCTTTCCATTCACAGAAATACATGCCCCTGTTGTGATCTGACGCAGGATCTCATCGTTGCCAAAGCTCTGCACATCAACCACAACCTGAATGCTATGTATAACAGAACCATCATTCACCGCAATGAACGCTACATTTTTGTTACCACGGCGCGTACGCACCCAACCTTTTACATTCACTTCTCCTCCAATAAGATCGCTGCTGCTCTCTTGCAACAGGTCAAATACCCGGTGTCTTTGAATCGTTTTCATTTTTTACTTCATTTCTTTGTTTGGTTACCTGACACTCATTTTTCATTACTAATGACATCTTTGCATGCTTAGCCTGAAAATCTTTTGCGGCCTTTGCTTGGTTTTATTTGTTCAACGCAAAAATCGCAAAGATAAAAACACGCAAAATCGCAAAGAAACAGACCTTACCAACCGGCGTTTAAAAAAAAGAACAATAAACACATATGTCTTGCCCGCACAAAAATACACACATTTTCGGATTCGATCAACGCCCTATATGAAGCATTTTTCGATGCTTGACCACATAAGGTCTGCGGTTTTATCCCAGGAGAATTTTTCACGCTGTTTGCGACCATTTTCGATCAGTTTTTCCCGCAATTTGCGGTCGTTGGCCATGCTGGTCATCGCACCGGCAATCTGTTCAACCAAAGATGGATCAACTAACAAAGCAGCATCCCCTGCAACTTCTGGCATGCTTGTGCAATTGGATGTAATAACAGGCACATCACATTGCATCGCTTCAATGATCGGAATACCAAACCCCTCAAAATGGGAAACCAGCAATAAAGCCTTCGATGCAGCAACGATTTTTCTAAGGTCTTCATTGTATTGACGACCCACAAAAAGTACATCTTTCTGATGATGCATCGATTGATACACCTTTCGCAATTCGGACGAACCGAACATAGACGCACCAACAATCAGCAATTTATGCCCCCCGCTATCGGTTTCCTTAAATCGATCAAATGCCCGAAGCATGTTGTCAATATTTTTTCGCTTGTGCAAGGCGCCTATATAAACAAAATAGGGGGCTCCTTCTGCAAACTGACGTCTGACATTTGTGGCAATCCCTCCTTGAACTGGCCTGAATGCTTCATGCACACCGTTATACACAACATCAATGTGGTTTTCCGGATATCCGAATGTTTGGGTAATATCTCTTTTTGAATATTCTGAAACAGTGACTATTCGTTTAGCTTTTTTGACGTACTTCGGGAAAAACCTGTTGTAATACCAAGCGGTCAGGGAGGGCAAATAATCCGGATGGTGCATAAAATTAAGATCGTGAAACACGGGCAACTGCAGACCTTTATATCTTTGAGAAAGAAATCCGTCGGGAGAAACATACAAATCCGGCTTCGTTTTATTCAGAAACCGTGTAAGTGCGAATTCAAAAAACAGATAAAACAAAAAGGGATGGCGCGCTTGAGGAAACAGCACAATGGGCTTTACATTGCCTCCAAAAACAAACTCCTGACCGTAGGGACGATCAAACACGAAATAAAAAGTGACATCCGGATGGCTATGAACAATTCGCTTGAATGTATGATAGGTAAACCACCCTATCCCTTCAAGCTTCCCTTGCAACAACAACCGGGTGTTTACAACGATCTTCAAAGCACAAACAATATTTAGCGATTAATGAAAAGTGGGGCCGGCATACTTGGTTATACCAACCAGACATAAAAGGCAAAAATATATTTTTATTTCATAACTTTGAAACCAGATTTACATTATAAAAATTAAAAATCAATCAAAATGACCGATAAACTATTGAAGCATATTGAGCCGGGTGTTGTATCAGGTGATGACCTTAAGGAACTTTACCGGATTGCAAAAGAGCACCAATTTGCACTTCCTGCGGTAAATGTGGTTGGTACAAACTCCATCAACGCAGTTCTTGAAACAGCCAGGGATGCAAACTCCCCGGTTATTATTCAATTTTCAAATGGAGGCGCCCATTTTTATGCCGGCAAATCCCTCTCCAATGAAGACCAGCGTGCGGCAATTGCAGGCGCCGTCTCAGGCGCCCATCATGTGCATATGATGGCAAAAGCATACGGGGTGCGTGTTGTGATGCATACTGACCACGCAGCAAAAAAGCTTCTGCCATGGATTGACGGACTTCTGGTTGCGAATGAAGCCCATTTTGAGAAAACGGGTAAGCCATTGTTCAGCTCCCACATGCTTGATCTTTCCGAGGAAACCCTTGAAGATAACATCAGCATCAGCCGCAGCTATCTGGAGCGCATGGACAAAATGGGAATTGGGCTTGAGGTGGAGTTGGGTGTTACCGGGGGAGAAGAGGATGGTGTTGACAACACGGGAATCGACAGCTCAAAACTCTACACCCAACCGGAAGAGGTGGCCGACATGTATAAGAGCCTTTCTGAAGTTTCGGAAAATTTCACGATTGCAGCAGCCTTTGGAAATGTACACGGCGTATACAAACCCGGCAATGTGCGGCTTGAGCCCGTCATTCTGAAAAACTCCCAGGACCATATCCGGAAGCTCTTTGGAACCGGCGCCAACCCGGTCAGCTTTGTCTTTCACGGGGGAAGCGGATCAAGCCGTGAAGAGATCCGTGAAGCAATATCTTATGGCGCCATAAAGATGAATATCGATACCGACACACAATGGGCTTACTGGAATGGTGTCCGGAATTTTTACCTGAAAAACGAGGGCTATTTGCAAGACCAGATCGGTAATCCGGACGGGGATGACAAGCCGAATAAGAAATATTATGATCCAAGGACCTGGTTAAGGAAAGGCGAAGAAAGCATGCGCAACAGGTTAATGCAAGCTTTTGAAGATCTTAACGCAATTGATAAGAACTAGTCCATTTCCGGGTAGTTGATCCTGTCAACGACAATATAGGCTGCCGGATAGTTTCTCCTGATTTTCTCAAGAAATCGACGTGCATCAAGCCGGGTGCGGAAATCGCCAGCGCGGAGTTTGAAGTAGGGTTCCTCATAAATAATGTATGACCTTTGTTCAGGATACAGCTCTTCAAACCCTGCCTGTTCGTGCTGTGTGTTCAGTCGCGCACGGTTGCCACTGTCCATGTAAAGATGCACTCTGTATCCCGGTATCCCTCTCTGATCAGCCATCGCATTACGATGCAGATGAAGCAGGTGCTCAATTTTATGATTTTGTTTCACATAATCCCATTGCAGCGGATGAAGCTCTTCCGGTTCCATCTCAAAAAGGGTGTCTGCTTCCAGAGAGTCAATCAGCACTGTGTCTGGTGTCAGTAAATCTGGCATATAAATGAGGCCGCTGCTATCCTGATTTTGAGGTGCCTGAGCAATTGCAGACAAAGAAAGGCTGGCAATGAAAGCCAGCAAGAGTATACTGATCAGGCCTGGTGAAGGCTTTATGTGCATCTGGTATTTTATCATCTGTCAGATTTGCTGTTTAATAGGCCCTGGCAAACACAACGCGGCCTTCTGATGGTTTTCCTGTATAAACACATTTTCCAGGCTCTTTTTTGTCACCCAAAGGGATGCAGCGTATGGTGGCTTTCGTCTCATCCTTAATTTTTTGTTCTGTTTCAGCTGTGCCATCCCAATGAGCCAGGATGAACCCCCCCTTGTCGTCAAGGATATGAACAAACTCTTCCCAGCTGTCTGCTTTGCGGGTATTCTCTTCTCTGAACGTTAAAGCGCGCTGGAATAGTGTATCCTGGATGTCATCAAGCAGTTCCGGGACCCTTTGGACAAGCTGATCTGTGGCAACAATATCCTTTTTGAGCAGGTCGCGGCGTGCAATCTCCACGGTGCCATTCTCAACATCTCTCGGACCTATTGCTATTCGTACCGGCACCCCTTTAAACTCATACTCGTTAAACTTCCAGCCCGGTTTATGGGTGTCCCTGTCGTCGAACTTCACCCTTATCCCCAACCCTTTAAGCAGTTTTTTTATTTCAGCAGCCTTTTCAAAAACGACCTTGCGTTGATCTTCAGTTTTGTAAATCGGAACGATCACTGTCTGTATGGGTGCCAGCTTCGGTGGCAATACCAGTCCGTTGTCGTCGGAGTGTGCCATGATCAGAGCACCTACCAAACGGGTTGATACGCCCCAGGAAGTAGCCCATACATGCTCCAGCTTCCCCTCCTTGCTTGCAAACTTTACATCAAAAGCCTTTGCAAAATTTTGCCCTAAAAAATGCGATGTGCCTGCCTGAAGTGCTTTGCCGTCCTGCATCAATGCTTCGATGCAAAATGTTTCAAGGGCACCTGCGAACCGTTCATTCTCTGATTTGAGCCCTTTCAGTACCGGAATTGCCATGAAGTTTTCTGCAAAATCGGCATACACATCCAACATCTGATAGGTTTCCTCCAGGGCTTCCTGTTCTGTTGCGTGGGCAGTGTGCCCCTCTTGCCACAGGAACTCTGCAGTGCGCAAGAACATGCGGGTCCGCATCTCCCAGCGCACCACGTTTGCCCACTGATTAACCAATATAGGAAGGTCGCGATAGGATTGGATCCAGTTTCGATAGGTGTCCCAAATGATGGTTTCTGAAGTGGGCCTGATGATCAGCTCCTCTTCAAGTTTGGCATCACCATCCACCACAACGCCTTTACCGTCCGGATCATTTTTTAGCCGATAATGCGTAACAATGGCACACTCTTTGGCGAATCCCTCTACATGGTCGGCCTCTTTGCTGAAAAATGACTTTGGAATAAATAATGGAAAATATGCATTGGAATGCCCGGTCTCTTTAAACATATTGTCCAAAGCAGCCTGCATCTTTTCCCAGATGGCATAGCCATAAGGTTTGATCACCATGCAGCCTCTAACTGCTGAGTTTTCTGCCAGCTCTGCGCGCTGAACAATGTCATTGTACCACTTGGAGTAATTCTCCGCCCTTGTTGAAAAATCTTTGGCCATATAGCTCTTTGGTATAATATTTGTGTCTTAACATATAGGAAATGAACGGGCAAATTTAAGAAAAAGTGGGAGATAATGATTAACTTTGTAAAGACACTTTAAACCAAACAGGGAGGTTTTGTTATGAAAACGATGCTTAAAATAACCGGAATACTGCTTATGCTTGCTGTTACGGCATGCTCTTCAACATACCGTACCACAGCGGATGACGATATCTATTATTCTCCAAATACTGTCAGGGGCGCAACGCAACCAGCTCAGGTAACTGACAGCGGTCAGGTAGTTGATATTGTTGACGAAGCAGAAACATATGACAGGGCAGCTTCTGATCAGGGAGTTATTTATGAAGAAACAGGCTATGGTCATGAAACCTACAACAGTGAATACTATCAGGATGAGAATGGCAATGTGATCATCCACAATTACTATTATGGTGATTATTATGACTTTTCATATGCTTCTCGTATCAGACGCTTTCACAGACCATATGCCAGCTTTGGCTATTATGATCCCTTTTTCACCAACATGTTCTTTTACACTTACAACCCGATGTATTATGGCGTAAGCATATATATGGGCTATGGAGCAGCACCGTTTTATTATCCCGGTTATTTTATGATGTCGCCCTGGTATGGCAGCTGGTACTGGCATCCGCATGCAACATGGCATTGGGGATATCATCCTTCCGCTTGGTGGATGTGGCGATTCAGAACCACTTATTGGGCGGCATACCATCGTGGCTTTTATCATGGATGGCATGCGGGATTTTACAACCCCTATTATCATTATGGCTATATCTACAATAGTCATGATGGAAGTAATTACCATTACGGACCCAGAGGATCCATGGGAGGCACGGTTGATCGGTCAACCCATGGTCGCTATACAACTGCCTCTGATAGCCCAACAACCTTTGCCGAACGCTTTGAAGCCAGAACCACCGTTAATGATCAGGGCAACAGGGTAATCCTTGCAGAAAATCGAACAGAAGCTCCGGCTTCTTCACAAACAAGCACACGCAGGGAGTCTGAAAACAACATTGCTGCAGCCAGAACAGAAGGAGCGTCCGGTTTGACCCCATCCGAGCAGGCCAATCAAAGGGTCCGTGACCATGCCAGTGAGCGAGACCCGGCAGCAGCTGCGCAATATACAACGCCTTCTGCAGCCAGACAAACAGACAGGGCTCAGCCCGAAAGATATTCCCGTCCGCCGCGGGTAAGTCCACAAAGGGAAACCGAAGGGAGAAGTGCAAACTATACCATGCCACGGACCTATACGACGCCCAGTTATCAGCAGCCAAGTACCCCGCAAAGGACCAGACCTTCAGGAACTGCAGCACCGGCAAGTCAAACAAGGCCGTCAGGTGATCAGGCCAGACCTGGTCAGCCGACACAAAGGACCAATACACAACCTTCAAGGACAGAAAGGGGACAACCGAGCTACAGTCCGCC
>SLNX01000225.1 GCA_007132825.1 Bacteroidales bacterium
ATGAATGCTTTTGATGTATATGTCTTTTTCATAACCACTCTTTTGTCTGGCATAAAAACTGGAAGCTGTTTGTTGCGCAACACATTTTTATGCTGTTAATAATATAGGATATAATTTGAGTAAATTTGTGAAATAATTTGTGGACAAAACAATTATGCCTGCTGCCAATACTTCTACCAAAAATACTAAATAAAAACGTCTCAAACTACCTTTTCGTCTTTGTCATTAATCAAAAAAACCACAAATTCCCTTACCTTTACGGCTGTCTTAAATGAGATCTTACTACCATGAATCGAATAAGGCGCACCATTCTGCTTATTTTGCTTATTTTCTTTGCCGTATTTGAGGCAAAGGCACATGCTCCTGAGCCGGAAACGACGACTGTCCCATGGTTTACACCAGAGATTCTTTTCAATCCCTTTATCAATAAAAACATTTTGGATACTGCAATTACGGGCTTTCAGCGTTACGATCTATTTGAAAAGTTACAATCTCCGTTTTATGCAGGTAAAGGAAACGTCGGACATGTTTCACGCGCTCTTTTTTTTAATCCTGAAATGCATAGTGGTTTTGTTCTGTTTGCTGATGATAAGTATTCAGGATACCTATTGGATTTTAAGACACAAAGGTTTTATCGTCCTGAATTTGTTTTTACCGACATATATTTTGTAACGGGGTCAGAGAACCGGCAGCTTTTTTATGCCAAACACAACCAGCGTTTTGGCGAGAAGGTGTATGGCGGATTGAAATATCAAACGGTCAATTCCCCCGGGGCATACAGCAGGCTTGCTTCGCGCAATGCAGCAATCGCACTCTGGGCCGACGTGCAGCTTGGAGACAACTACGGTGTCCTTGGGTCTTTTGCCCTGAACAGGATCATTAATAAGGAGAGTGGTGGACTTATCAACCACCTGAACTTTGAAGAGGATGCTGCCCGCGACAGCGTATTCCTCTATCGGGCCGAATCCCGCTACCGCGATGTGGGCTTTAACGTCCATCAGTATTATCATCTTGATTTCGGACGGGGTAATGACACATTATCCGGACTTAAACTCGGTGTGGTACGACATCAGTTTTACTACAAGCGGACAGCTTTTCTTTTTGATGAAGATGTACCTCCCACTCCGGTATTTTATGATCATAATCCGTTAAACCCGCAATTTACTTTTGACTCTACATTGGTTTATGAAATTGGCAACAGGGTCGCCTGGTCGAATCGTATGCACAATTCCGGTCAGGGAAGAGCAGCCCCCCTGTTTGTTGAACTTTCCATGAGCCATAAGCTGGTCCGGATACAACAACCGCTTTACAACGGAGATCTTACACCGGAAGACTATCGCTTTTACAAAAACCGCTTTGCGCAGATGGGTTATGGGATGAGACTGGCTTCGGATCCGGGACGGTTTTTGTCATTTGATGGATCCGCAAATTTTATTGCCGGAGGATATAACAGCGGGGATTTCGATTTTGGAGGGGTTATGCGCTTCAGGCCCGGTCCAGGTTCTGTACGGCTGGTTTTTACCGGTCATTATGCAGAAAAAGAATCTCCTTGGTTCATGCACCATTTCCGAGGAAATTATATCAGCTGGTTCAATGATTTCGACAAGTCGCGGACACTAAGGATGGGTGTCGGCTTTTTGTCTGACTTTTTGAATCTTGAAGGGAACTATTATTTAATGAATCGGGCATTTTTTATGGATGCCGATGCCCTCCCCGCACAAAATGAGGGTTCTTTCCCGCTTTTCACTGCAGCTGCGTCTGCAAACATTAACTTTTCATTGTTCCGTTCACGACACAAACTAATTTTTCAGCATACTAATGAAACGGCCTTTGAAAGGTTTCCTGATTTTGCCTCCTTTCATTCTCTTTTTGCTGACTTCAAGTTGTTTGATGATGCCCTGCACCTGAATACCGGTATTGACATCCGTTATAACGCCCCTTACACGCCGATGGCATACATGCCGGTAGTAAGGCAGTTTTATATCCGGGATGACTTTAAAGCCGGTCATGACCTGATTGTAGATGTTTTTGTAACTGCCAGAATCAGTCGTGCGCGCTTTTTTATAAAGTTTGAACACTTTCTCGGAATGCTTGCAGACCAGCCTCCGGTTTATCAGATCCCCTTCTATCCGGTACCGGAAACCACCTTTGTTTTTGGTATTTCCTGGATGTTTTTTGATTAACAACGCTCCCGTTTTTCTTAATTAAAATCGTTATAAATAGACCTTTTCATTGCTTTTGATGAATTATATTTCTTATTTTTGCAATTGGTTTTTTGAAGCTAACTGTCTTAAAATAAGTTATTTTAAGTTTTAAATACAATTTATATGACAAAGAAGAAAAAGTTCATTACCTGCGATGGGAACCATGCGGCGGCCCATGTGGCTTACATGTTCAGTGAGGTAGCAGCAATTTATCCGATTACGCCATCTTCAAACATGGCAGAGAATGTTGACGAGTGGGCTGCTTATGGCCGGAAGAATATTTTTGGCGAAGAGGTGAAACTGGTTGAGATGCAATCGGAGGCCGGTGCAGCCGGTGCCATGCACGGCGCATTGCAGTCGGGTTCACTAGTCAGCACATATACTGCATCACAAGGCTTATTGCTAATGATTCCCAATATGTACAAAATGTCCGGAGAACTGTTGCCTGGCGTTTTGCACGTGTCGGCACGCAGTCTGGCCGCACAGGCCCTGTCCAT
>SLNX01000164.1 GCA_007132825.1 Bacteroidales bacterium
TGGGGCTTTGGAGACCTTGAAGACATGAAGGCAGGACTTGACAAGCTGATTGAAGAAGGACTTGCTGATCCTGAAAGGCAGGCCATTATGGGCTGGTCATACGGCGGTTTCATGTCATCTTTTGCCATTACACGAACAGACCGTTTTAAGGCTTCCATGGTTGGTGCCGGTGTTACCAACCTGATCAGCATGACAGGAACATCTGACATTCCCAGCTTCCTGCCCGATTATTTTGAAAGTGAATACTGGGAGAACTATGAAAGGCACCAGCGCAGCTCGGCAATCTTTAACGTGGCAAACATTACCACTCCTACATTGATTTTACATCCCGAAGAGGACATCCGTGTTCCGATAAGCCAGGGATATGAGCTTTACGTGGCACTCAGACGGTTGGGTGTGGAAACAAAAATGGTTACCTACCCCAGACAGCCACATGGCCTCAGGGAGCCAAAATTCATTATAGATGCAGCAGAACGGCAGTTGAACTGGCTTGAACGGTTTTTTCAATAGTAAAAGAAGAAGAATAGCACAATGTCCCGGTTGGCTAAGCCCGGGGCACGAGCAATGTATCCGCTGCCAATGTCGTAAATACGGTCACCTTCAATACGACCTATCATCCTTCCGGTTTGATCGAACAGAAAGCTTCCGTTAACGCGGCCAAGTGCCTGGTCCGTAACATCGTGCAGATAACCCTCTTCAATTTTACCCAGATACCTGTCTGAAGCATTGTAGAGACGGGAGTTTTCTTCATAACCGATCAATCTTCCGGCACTGTCGAAATACTGATTGTCGCTGACACGACCCATGATCTGCCCACGGTGATTGTGGATCACTTGTGCCTGCAAGTCAACAGGAAGGATAACCAAAAAAACTGCAATTAATAAAATATTTTTCAATATATTCATACTTTAAAGGTACAAAATAATCATAACTCCTTTAGCTATTACTCTAGACTTCTTTTTTGGATGTACTTTTTCTTTAAGGTTAAGATTAAGGTTGAGGTTGAGTAAATATTTCCGCATTCTGGCAACTGCCCTTTCGTGTGGGTTTTCCACTGCTAATGACATCTTTGCGTGAAAATCTTTTGCGGCCTTTGCGCGGATTTGTTTATTCCACGCAAAAAGCGCAAAGATAAAACACGCAAAACGCAAAGAAAAAGACAATTAAAAACATGGAAAAATCGAAAAAAACAGAGTTGAAAGAAGGATTCTGAGTACCTTAACCTTAATCTTAATCTCAATCTCAATCTTAACCTCAACACTTACCATGATTCAAAATTAAAGACCTGATTTACTTGTTGTTTTTTTCGCGTTATTTTATACTTTTGAGATTTCAATTGTTTATAGCCTTAAACCCTCAACAACTAAACAACTCAACAACTAAACCTTTAAAATGAATCTAACCTTAGTAATACTCGCAGCAGGAATGGGAAGCCGTTATGGTGGAATGAAGCAGCTTGACCGGCTAGGTCCATCTGGTGAAACCATCATGGAATACAGCATATATGATGCCTTGCAGGCCGGATTTAACAAGATCGTTTTTGTGATCAGGAAGCATTTTGAAAAAGAGTTTCATGAAGCGATCGTGAAGAAGATTAACCCGCATGTGCAAGTACAACTGGCATACCAGGAAACCGAAATGCTACCTGATGGATTTGTTTGTCCTAAGGAAAGAGAAAAACCTTGGGGCACAGGTCATGCGCTTTGGGTATGTAAACAATTGGTTCAGGATCCTTTTGCCGTGATCAATGCAGATGATTTTTATGGTCGTGAAGCATTTCAGGTGATTGCCGAGCACCTGAAATCGCAACATCCTGAAGAAAAGGGCAGCTATGCCATGGTTGGTTATCACCTCAACAGGACCTTATCAGAGCACGGAAGCGTGTCGAGGGGCATTTGCAGGGTTGATAATGAGGATAAACTAAAAAGAGTTACAGAGCATACCGCCATTGAGAAAAATGAAAAAGGACAGATTTTCAGCAACCAGTCAGAAAGTGAGTTGGATGAAAATGCCATTGTCTCGATGAACTTCTGGGGCTTTACACCCGATTTCTTTGAGCACCTGGAAAGCAAACTGAAGCTGTTTCTCAAAGAGAATATCAACCAAACTAAGTCTGAATTTTACATCCCTTTCGTCGTGGATGACCTGATAGGAGAGGATATGGCATCGGTAAAGGTGTTATCTTCGGAAGCACAGTGGTTTGGTGTTACTTACAAAGAGGATAAGGAGCAAGCGGTTAAACAGCTTCAGCAGAAGGTGGATGCGGGTGTTTATCCGAATAAACTCTGGTAAAAGAAAAATCTCCGCTTCTGATGCATCTGCTAAAATCTACGGCATCTTCAATCCGCGCAGGCCGAGCCGCACAGCACCACGTGCATGGATCGTTTCAATATCCTTTCGGCTGTGCTCGCGGCCAGCTTGCTAATGCCCCTTCAATTGAAGATGACTTGATTTTCAACGCAGATCCATCAAATGCGGAAGAAAAAGCAAAGTGTGCGCAGGCCGGGCTTGACCGGCCTGCAGGTTTAACACCAATAACCCTGTAAGGACAGCACTTGGGCTGTCCTGATCAGGCATTCACTGTACACTTGGGTATCTGTATACCTTTCAGCACCCAAAAACCAACATTAAAACCCTTATCATCTGATAATTAAAGGGTTAAAAAATGAGCATCGACGACGCGCACAAAAAAGGAAA
>SLNX01000139.1 GCA_007132825.1 Bacteroidales bacterium
ACGGCACACCTGGAAGATGGATACTGGATCATTAACGGTTCCAAGATGCACATCACCAACGCTGCATCTGAAATTTCAGGTGGTGTCACAGTGCAGGCCGTAACAGGAGAAAGCAAAGGCAGAAAAAAGCTTTCAGCCATCATCGTTGAAAGAGGAACACCTGGCTTTACCTTCGAAAGGATGACCGGTAAAATGATGTGGCGTGCAAGTGATACCGGCAGGTTGTTTTTCAAAGACTGCAAGGTGCCTGCATCAAATCTTTTGGGGGAAGAGGGTCATGGAGGACGCATCATGCTGAACACCCTCGATTCAGGCAGGCTTTCAATTGCCGCAGTCGGACTTGGACTTGCACGTGGTGCCATGGAAGCCTCCATTGAACATGCAAAAAACAGGGTACAATTTGGTCAGCCCATATCAAAGTTTCAGGCGGTAGGGTTTAAACTTGCCGACATGGACATCAAAATCGAACTGGCAAGAAACACCCTTTATAACGCCTGCTGGCGTAAGGACAACAACATGCAGTTTGCCCGCGAAGCAGCCATTTCCAAACTGTATACATCAGAAATTGCCCGCGAGATCGCCGATGAAGCAGTGCAAGTCCATGGAGCAACCGGTCTGTTTAAACCACATCCAGTTGAAAGGTTTTACAGGGATCAGCGACTGCTGCAAATCGGGGAAGGCACTTCTGAAATATTGAGGCTTGTGATCTCCCGGTACCTGGGACTTTAACAAAAGGCCTCCGACAACCGAACACAACAATCATTCACACGAAAGTGGCTGAAACCTGAGAAGGAACAGGAAAAACCTGCCTTCCATTCCAATCATTATAAATTCAAAAAACAAAAATGGAAGAAAGGAAAAGAGATCATATCGACCTGGCATTTGCCTCACAAACACCAGGAAAAAATCTTGACAGGCGGTTTACCTATGAACCGATGCTTAGCGCCCACCCTAATGAAACAACCATTCCGGCAATCGACTTTCTGGGGAAAAAGCAGAAGCTGCCTATGTGGGTATCCTCCATGACGGGTGGCACAAAAATGGCAGGTACCATCAACCGGAACCTGGCAAAAGCCTGCCGCGAATTCGGCATCGGAATGGGCCTGGGATCTTGCCGCATCATCCTTGATGATGATACCTATTTCCCCGATTTTGACATGCGCGACATCATCGGCGAAGAACAACCGTTTTATGCCAACCTCGGCATCAACCAGCTTGAGATCCTGCAAATGAATAAGCAAACCGACAAGATCATCAGACTTGTGGAGAAGCTGCGCGCCGACGGACTGATCATCCACATAAACCCTTTCCAGGAATGGTTCCAACCGGAGGGAGACAGGCTGATCCGACCACCCATTGAATCGGTTCAGGAGCTTGTGGAGTTGGTTAATTTCCCAATAATGGTGAAAGAGGTAGGCCAGGGAATGGGAAAAGAAAGTCTGCGTTCGCTGCTGAAGCTTCCGATCGGAGCCATTGAATTCGGGGCCTTTGGCGGAACAAACTTTGCCAAAGTGGAACTGCTGCGAAACAAAGAGCAACCTGCCGAGCTGTTTGAGCCCCTCTCCTACATCGGCCATGATGCAAGCGAAATGGTTGATCTCATCAATCAAATTGTGGATGAAGAGGGTGAAAAAGTCAAATGCAAGCAGCTGATCGTATCTGGCGGCATCAAATCATTCCTGGATGGCTACTACCTGATCAAAAAGTCAAAAATTCCAGCCATTTACGGCCAGGCATCCACATTTCTGAAGTATGCAAAGGAGGATTATCTACCGCTGCACCAATTTGTTGAACAGCAGATCAAAGGTTTGCTGATGGCTTATGCGTATTTGCGCGTTAATGATTAATTCTTTCAACCAGCAAGAACCAACCCAAATAAAGAATTGACAACCGGAATCGGTCAAGCTATTAGAGATGTAACCTCAACAATACTGTGTTTTTTTCTGGCATCTGCTACAATGCCTTCAAGTTTTTCTGCAATTTCGTCAATAATCCAATAAGCCCCGCATTGAGAACAGACCTTAGCCGGCACCTGTCTGACGACTACAAGACCATCGCCAAAGTCAACAGTAAATGTAGTGGAGCCGTCTTTTTTAACACCACCGCATAGCGGACAGATTTCGGGTTTATTTTGTTTTGTCATTTTTTCTTGTTTTAAAGTCCGGTTCAAAGTGCATTGCGTCAGGAATATATGTTGTTATGACATTGCAAACCCTATTATTCTTATCAAGGGAAGCAACCACATGAAGTGGCTTATTGTGTGCCCATCCAAAAAACAATGCACTGGGATGGGCTTATCATATAAATACTCTTCAATTATTTCACCATTAACTAATACTTGCTTGACCTCGTTGCGACTGATGCCTCGCTCCATCATTCGTTCAAGCGAATGCTTCAACCATTCAATCCTACCTTCATTAACAACTTTTTGTAAGATATCAGTCCGAATTAAATTTTCCAATGCTCTTTTCTGTTTAAGAAATCACATTCACCTGTAAACACACTCCTTAAACTATCTTTTAATCATTACTGAATTTTTACACACCCTTATGTTGTTAATTATGAACAAATTAAGAAATTGATCATATTATAATCTGTGAATCTGTGGCTTTTTTTCGACTTTTCGGAGTGGACTCACCTGTAAATCTCAAA
>SLNX01000093.1 GCA_007132825.1 Bacteroidales bacterium
CAGCCAAATATTACGAAATGACTTCCGATGACGTGATCCTTACCATTGCAACGGATTCTGCGGAACTTTACCATTCAAGGCTCGAGGAATTAAACCAAGAAAGGGGAGTGTATACTGAAATGCAGGCCGTCAAGGATTTTGAGAAGTGCATACTCGGAACAGGCATAGACCATTTGAAAGAATTGACTTACAACGATCGCAAGGCAATACATAACCTTAAATATTTCACCTGGATCGAACAACAGCAGAAAGAACTCGAAGACCTCAACCAGATGTGGTACGACCGCGAAATCTGGCCAAAACTTTTCAACCAGGTAGACCGCTGGGATGAAATGATCAACGAATTTAATGAGGAAACCGGTGTTTTGAAAAATCTGGACTAACGCGATGATTTCTGATTTTCGATTGTCGATTAAGAAAGCCGGAAGCTCGAAGGAAGATCTGAGAATGGAGACTAAGATCTGAGATGAGAACTGAGGTCATAATTTATGGAAATTGAGAAGTAATTAGCAGATGTGCAGATTAATTTGTAAAAATTTACGAAATGATTATTTTTAATATTTAGTCTTTAATCTTTTATTTTTTATTTTTATTTTTTCACTTAAAACTCCCTTGGTTCAAACCCTTCGGGGTTAAGCTGTACGATTTTCTGGCCAGATTGGGTAAAAACCAGTAGCCCCTGGTCTAAGGCCTGGGCCAGGGCTTCATCGTCGATGGTCATGCCGGCTACGGCGCCAAAGAGTCTTACCTTGCAATGTTCGGGGTATAATCGTTTGAATGTAGGAAATATTTTTTCATAAAAGCGAACAACGTCTTGTTTACGAAGCTTGTGTTTGACTTCCACCACGATGTTTGCCGTGTCGCCGAAAACAACAATGTCGAACTGGCCGGTGAGTTTCCCAACCGTTCGCTGCAAACCATCAACGGTCTTTACCTTAACGTCTGAAAGCTCACCAAGCTTACTGAATGCTCCACGGAAGTAATCCTCGGCAACCTCGCCAACGGTGTTGTTTAGTCCTCCCATGTTTTTGGAAAGATTACGCACCAGGCGATCGGTTTCCTTGAAACGTTTGTCCGTTTCACGCGATTGTTCCTTCATCAAGCGCTCAGTTTCCAGGGATTTCTCCTTTAAGAACCGTTCGGTTTCCTGCCATTTCTTATCGCTTTGCTGGAACATAAACCACACCTTTTCGAAGGTGGGTGGATCTTGCGGTTGATAAACGCCGCCGGGCTCGTTTACCTTGCTGATCTTGTCGGGTTGTTTCCCATTTTCGTAGCCGTCGTTGCGTTTGTCTTTTTCGGATGCCATCGCAAATGATGTTCTGGTTTTATTACAAAAATAATCCTGCATAAACAAAACACCAAGGGTTTGGAAGAGTTTAAAGCTTATCGGTTGTATGTTTTTGATAAACGGAGAAATTTTCAGATTTTAATCCGCGTAAATCGGTTGCATCAGCGGTGTCCGTGTTCCATTAAACGAAATAGCACACTGATTAAACGGATCTGCATGGATTAACGCTTAACGCGAAACGCATTGCACAGGAATCATTGGAGTAAAAAAGGCAGCCACACATCAAGAAATTCATTCAGGTGGGTCTCCATCGGGTTGTGCCCCACATCCTCCAGGAGTATAAGTTCCACGTGCGGCATCCTTGCCAGGGCATTTTGGCGTGATCTGTATGTAACCCAGGTATCTGAATCACCCCAAATAGCGATTGCCGGAACCGTCATGTCAGATGCATCCAGTTCAAAAAGTTCCCTGCTAAAGGATGCTGCAGACAATATTGCCCGGGAGGTTCCATACAGCTTTAAAGGAATAATATAGGCCTGAATCTGTTCCTCATTGGGCTTTTGGCCGTATGCAGACTCCAGCAATCCAGCCACGCGGCGCGGACTGATAAACCATTCCTGTGCAAGTTCCCCCAATATGAACCGGACCGGAGAGAGCCTCAATAGCAAACGTACCGGTTGCTCGTGCCTGTGCAACTCCGGGAAAAGTGCTGCCGATACAAAAGTGGCAGACTTCAGATCTTCCTGGTAAAGGATGGCGTAAGCCTGTGCAACGGCACCACCCATTGAATGACCGGCAATATGCCATCTCCTCCCTGGTAACTCTTGTTCCAGAAAGATGTTTAATTTGACAGCGCGAGCTGTAATGGATTGATTCAAACGATGCGACTTGTCGCTAAAGCCGAATGGAGGCAAGTCAATGGCAACAACCTCATAGCCCAGGCTGTATAAGCTATCAGCAACCCCCTGCCAGGAAAATGTAGAGGCGCCAAATCCGTGTAACAGCAATACACTTCCGATAAACTCCTTTTTTTCATCTCCCCAGTAGCGATAATGGATGCTTACACCATCGACATCGGCAAAAGCGCTGTTCTCATAAGGCTTATGTGCAGCGAGCGCTTGAGCGTTAATGATTAAAAGAATAATGAAAGGTTTGATTAAAGAATGCAACTGGCAAAGCTGAGTCCACCTTGAAAAGTTTAAAATGGCCACTGATTCACAGATTAATTTTGTTAAACACATTTAAAAAAGCCGATAATAAATATGATTATGCAAAATCAGCCTTAAGCATCAAAAAACACAATTAAATCATTCATGATCGACCTCCGAAATACCATCCAATTATCCAAAAATACC